>CAPHZB010000014.1 GCA_948629335.1 uncultured Bacilli bacterium | reverse complement strand
CAGCAGGAGATATATTAAAAGGAAAGAAAGCCTTAGTAGGGGGAAAAGAAGTAGTCGGAATATTCACATGTCCGACCCTTGCTAGTCTTACTCCTGGGGATGCAACACCTGAAAATATAGATGAAGGAAAAATAGCTTGGGTGAATGGAAAAAGAATAGTTGGTACGAAGGTAAAATCATTAACGTATAAAGTAAAAATAGGTGATTATATAAGTTACACTCCAAAAAGTGTATCTTATACAATATCAAGCTCAGAAGCAAGCTCAGATTCAGACTATTTTGTAGATCAAACTATTAACCCAAGTGAATTGAATGTATGGAGAGTAATACAAAAGAATCAAGATGGTACAGTAGATGTGGTATCAGAATTTCTTTCTTCTGAAAAAATTTACCTTGGTAGCGCTTTTAGTGTCTATGTAGGCTTGCTAAATAAGATAGCAAAGCAATATGAAACAGAAGGAATAACAGTAGGATCAAGACATATAGGATATGCTGGATATTCCAGAGAATTTTGTGATACAGCATCTATTGGTAATTGTCCTACTGATATAGATTATATATATGACGAAAGATTAGTTAAAAATTCCATAGGAACATTAAGTGCAAAGTCGATAGGCTCTGAGACAAGTAGCAGTATATATTATTTAGCATCGCGAAATAATTACAATAGCAGTGGGGCTCATTATATGGGGTTTAGGATAGTTGAAAGTGATGGGGATGTAGGTTTAGTAGCGCAGACTGGTGGTTCTAGTAAAAAAGCTGGGCCTTATCCTATCCGTCCTATTGTAGTCCTAAAAGCATCATTGAAAGTTATAGGGGGGAATGGAACTAAGGATTCACCGTACACCTTAGGAATATAAGGGTAATCATTTATTATAATATTTCAAATTGATTTTGGGGCATATTGAAAATAAAGAGAGTGAGGGAAAGAATGAAAGCAAAGAAAAAATATAGAATTATGGTGGGGACTGAAGTACTATTATTATGTATGATTGTAGGCATATTAAAAATTAATGCAACGAGTAGTAATCCATCGTCAAATGGGGTGAACTATAATAAAAATAATCAAGTAACAGTACAAAATGCGTTAGATGATTTATATAATAAAGCAAACTATGGAAATGCAACAACGACTGATATATTAAGTGGAAAGAAAGCATTGGTAGGTGGAAAAGAGATTGTGGGAACATATACTTGTCCAACATTAGCTAGTCAAACACCTGGAGATGCAATGCCAGATTATATAGATTCAGGAAAAATAGCATGGGTGAATGGAAATAGGATAGTTGGTACTGGCTCCTTATTAAAGGACAAAGTAAAAATAGGTGATTATATAAGTTATACACCAAGTACAAATTCTTATACAATAACACGGGTAGATTCAGAATGGTCTCTTTTTGATGACCTAACCATTTACCCAAGTAAACTAAGATTATGGAGGGTTATACGAAAGAATGAAGATGGGACAGTAGATATAGTATCACATTTTATATCCACGGAACATGCAGATTTTTCCTTCAGTGGACTAAACTATCAAAACTACCTGAAGGTGCTAAATAAGGCAGCAGAACAATATGAGACAGACGGTTTTACAGTAGGATCAAGGCATATGGGGTATAATAGGACAGAGTTGGATGAGTGTATGTTTGGCTTTTCAGAAAGCGACGAGTGGAAAGAGTCAGATATAGGTTTAGTGTCAAATGTGTATGGAAGCTTGTGTGCAGACTATTCCATAGAAAATACTGCTATAAGTAGATATTATTGGTTAGCATTCAGAAATCAATGCAGGAGTGGTTATTTACAATTTTCCCCCACTGATAATTGTGCTGGTTATTCGACTTTTTTTTATACCGATGAAGATAGTTCCCCGCTTCGCCCTATCGTAGTATTAAAATCAGACTTAAAAGTCACAGGAGGAGATGGAACAGAGAATAATCCATACACTCTTGGATTATAATAAGAGCGATAAAAAGACTTAGAGTTTATTCTCTAAATCTTTTTCTTTACCTTTTCACATCCTTTTGAAATGTCTTGGCTTTCTAAACTTTCTTTTAAACCAGGAAAACATTCTGTAATTTCTTCCTCAGAAAAACATAAGGCATGCATAATTTGTAATAACTTATGTTCACTATATTTACGATTTACGCCTTCTTCAATTTGTTTAATTGTCTTTATAGAAACTTTAGATTTTCTTTCTAGACCTACTCGTGAAAGATGCAATTGTTCCTTTTTTTCAAGGACTAATTTTTGAATTAATTCTAAATTAATTGTAATATTTCTTTGATTTGATGTAACTTTTCTTTTATTTTGAATAAATGGTTCAAATTCTTCTCGATTCAGAAAAAGGACAGGTTGTAGTTTTAAAAAATTTTCTTCACTTATTTTAGAACAGTGCCCTTGTTCTAATCTACAAAGATTAGTTGGAGAACTGAACTGCGCTATTTCAGCTAATTTCTCCTGTGTATATCCCATACTTATTCTAGCATGTTTTAATTTTTTCCCTAAAAGTTCTCCTGTCCCTTGAAAAACATAATGTTCATATCCTTCTAAATCTATAATTTGTGAAAGCTTTTGAAAAGATTTTAAATTTATAAATTTTGTTTGATGCTTTTCAAGGAAAGAAATCTCTGTCCCATCAATCCCTGCTTTTCTACTTAATTCTGCAATTGACAAATTTTTTATAATTCTTTCTTGATGAATTTTATCTCCTAGTAGTAACATATATTCCTCCTTTTGAGCTATTAATTATTATAACACTTTTTTTGAGTATTGTATCAATTTGTGTTATAATTTAAAAAGAATTTTGTAGAAGGAAAGTGGTAGTATGTCTAAAATAAAGCTAATGGATGAACTTCTTGCAAATAAGATTGCTGCTGGAGAAGTTGTGGAAAGATGTGCTTCTGTTGTAAAAGAATTAGTGGAAAATAGTATTGATGCAAATGCATCAGAAATAAAAATTGACTTAAAAGAAGTAGGGACAAGTGCAATCAAAGTAACGGATAATGGAATTGGAATGGATAAAGAAGATGCTGTTATGGCTTTTAATCGACATGCAACAAGTAAATTAAAAACAGAGGATGACTTATTTCATATTGAAACGCTAGGGTTTCGAGGAGAAGCTTTAGCGTCTATTGCCTCTGTAAGTGAAATCACTTTAAAAACGTCTGATGGGAATGTTGGAACCCTTGTTCATATTGCAGGGGGAAAAGTTTTACAAGTCGAAAATAGTGATGCAAGGGTTGGAACTTCTATTGAAGTTGAGAATTTATTCTACAATACGCCGGCTCGGTTAAAACACATGAAAAGTTTCTATACTGAACTTGCAAGCATTACAGAATATGTCAATAAAATTGCCTTATCATACCCAAATATTAAATTTGTACTTACCAATAATGGCTCTACTTTACTAAACACAGATGGAAGTAACAACTTACTTAAAGTCATTAAAGAAGTCTTTGGATTAGAAGTTGCTCGAAAAATGATTTTTATTGAAGGAGAAAAAGAAGATTATAAAATAAGTGGATATATGACCTATCCAGAAATTCATAAATCTTCTCGAAATGGAATGGTTACTTTAGTAAATGGAAGGGTAGTAAGAAATCAAGAATTAAATCGGGTGATTAATGATAGCTATCATTCCTATAAACCAGACAACCGTTATCCAGTTGTTGTTATTAATATTGAAGTGGACCCTAGCTTAATTGATGTAAATATACATCCAACTAAAATGGATATTAAATTCTCAAAAATAGATACTTTATTAGAATTGGTACAAGAGATTATAAAAAAGAATCTACATCATATGAACCATACACCTAAAATAGAAGCAAGGGAAATTCAAAAGCCAAAAGTAGAACAACTCAATATAGAATTAAATAAAGAAAAGTCCATTGTAGAAGAATCTATTAAAGAAACGTATCCAAATTCTACTTTTCAAATTGGAGAAGAGGAAATAGCTTATACTTCTCTTAAAGTAGATCCGTTTTATACGGAAGAGAAAAAAGATAGCCAATTAGAAAAAAAGGAAGAGATGCGCAAATTCAAACAGTTATATCCAGTAGGAATTGTACATGCAACTTATATTGTTTGTCAAAATGAGGATGGAATGACTCTAATTGATCAACATGCAGCAAAAGAAAGATGTAATTACGAACGCTTTAAAAAGGAGCTAGGCAAAGTCAGTCAAAACTCGATTCGCCCCATTTTTCCACTAACTTATGAATTTCAAACGAACGAGTTCATTATATTAAAAGAAAACTTTTCTGTTCTTACTAATATTGGTTTTGAGATTGAGGAATTTGGGGTATCTAGTGTAATCATAAAAAAACATCCAACATGGCTTCCTGCTGGGCAGGAAAAAGAAGCAATTCTACGTATTTTAGAAGCGGTTATTTCCTTTGAAAAAAATTTTACAGTAGAAAAATTTAATGAAAAAGTAGCAACAATGTTAAGCTGTAAATTAGCCATTAAAGCAAATGATTATATTGATATGAAAGAAGTAGAAAAATTATTAGAGGATTTAGAACATTGTGAAAATCCATTCCACTGTCCACATGGACGACCTACTATGATTCAGTTTAGTAAAGAAGAGTTAGAAAAACTATTTAAAAGAAGTGGTTTTTAGGTGGAAAAAACGGGTTCTATGTGTTAGAATGAATGAGAAGGTGATACAATGGATGATGTTGAAATTCTAGACGTTGAAACAGAATGCAAAACAATTTTAAGTGAAGAGGCAAAAACAAGAGAGAATATTCTTAAGTCAGCGAATGAAGCAATGGAATCTCAAAGTATGAATATAGCTTCTTATACAAAATTCACCTATCAATTCAAAAAAATGGAAGAGTTAAATGATTCATTAAAGTATAGAAATCAATTCTTAGAAAAAGAGATACAAGTTTTAAGAGAACAACAAAAAAGAAACGAAAATGAACTTGTAAAGTTACGATTTCAAAATGAACAAAACAAAAAGAAGCGTAGTTCGCTTCAGTCTTTATTACAAGTTGTATTAAATGTGTATGGAGTACAAGAAGTAATTCATATTCTTGGAATTTCATATGCTAAATTAAAAGAATATCTAGAGGATTAACTTGGATATTTTTTTACATGATTTGGTAATTAGAACTATTATAATTTGTAGAATAATTTGCGCTTGTATTATTTAATAAAACAGATTCTAAGTAATTTACTCTTTTGTTTAGACTCTCTATATCTTCTTTTAACGAATCAATACTTGTTGTATTAGAAGATGGACAACTACCTGAATTTGTCATATTCATTGAATAAGACATAGGAGTACCCATCATAGGTACACCAGGCATCATGGGTACACCAGGCATCATCTGATTCATTCCTTGATAAGGTGGATAGATTGGATAAGGAACAACATTCCTGTTCTCAGCTTTTTTCATACTTTTCCTCCTGTCTATCACATTATATTCTTGCCTATATATTTTGTGCATCAAAAAGTTTGATATATGTGATATACTTGTATATAGAAAGTGAAAAATTGAGAAAATAAAACTTAAATAAGGGTATAGAAAAAGTATTTTGTGAAAAATATAGAATTTTAAATTTATAATGAATTAAAGTCTTATAAATATTGATTAGAAAATGGAACATTGATTTTCTTACTTCTTTTTTAAGGACGGAAAAAACGTAGAAAGGAATGATTAAAAAATGAACAAATATAGTCAAAAACGAAAATGTCCAGGTTGTGGTGCACCTATAACACAAGAAATATGTCCATATTGTAATGGTATGACAGGAATAGATACAAAAAACATTGCTATGGAATATCCAGTAGTAGATTGTAAAGAAGCCTCTATTACATTTTGGAGTGTTGCTTTTCCAATGATTTTTGCTATTGGTTTTGGATTGTTTGGTTTTATTTTCCCCATTTTTTTATCTGATTCTGAATCTGCGTCTGAGATAAATAGTGGCCTATTTATATTTTGTTTGCCATTTGCACTTATTGCAATCATAGCATTTATAATAGCTATAAAGCCTATCATAAGATATTTACTGATTAAGATGTATGGGAAAGAAATAGAAGCAACTGTATATGGTTATATGAATGATAACATTACTTTAAATGGTTCTCCTGCACAAATTGTAAAATTATTAGTGAATACAAACGATGGAGCAAAATTTATACTATATCAGTTAGGTGATATTAAGAAACCTTATAAGATTAATAGTAAAGTTCAATTAAAGGTTTATAAAAATATATTTTTAATTGAAAAAAAGGAACAATACTATTTTTAATACTAATTTGTATAAAATGAAGAACTATATTCTATTTTATAGGAGGTTTTATGGAAGATTTATACCAATATGAAAAAGAACTTTGGAATAAAGGAATCACTTATATAGGTGGAGTTGATGAAGTAGGTCGTGGTCCTTTAAATGGTCCAGTCGTTACTGCGTGTTGTGTTCTTCCTGATAATTTTGAATTAATCGGGTTAACAGATTCTAAAAAATTAACAGAAAAAAAGAGAAATTTATTTTTTGATTACATCAAAGAACATGCCATTTGTTATGCTATTGGTATGTGTACGCCAGAAGAAATTGATAAATATAATATTTATGAGGCAACTAAAATTGCGATGAAAAGGGCAATTGAAGAGGTAAGAGAAAAAATTCCTTTGGAACATGTTTTGATTGATGCAATGCCACTGGATTTGGAGATTCCTTCCACATCAATTATTAAAGGAGATGCAAAAAGTATATCCATCGCTGCCGCCTCCGTTTTAGCAAAAGTAACTAGAGATAATATGATGTATGAACTAGATAAAAAATATCCTATGTATGGTTATAAAAATCATAAAGGGTATCCAACGAAAAAACATATAGAAGCAATTCAAAAATATGGTTTAATTGAAGGATATCGAAAAACATATGGACCTGTTAAGGAAGTATTAGAAAAGGAGTATTTATGAAAAAAATAGGATTAATTACACATATTGCTGATGTAGATGGCGCTTTTCCCATTGTTCTAGCGAGTCTTACATTTTTAAATCTAGAAGTTGTTTCTTGTGAAATAGAAGAAGTAGATGATTATGTAGAAGAATTTCTAAAACGAAAAGAAGAGTTTCAAAAACTTTATATTGTAGATGTGAATGTAAGTGATGAAATGGCAGAAAAGATAGAGAAGAGTGATGCTTCTTTTATCGAAATATTTGATCACCATATTTCTAGAGAACACTTAAACAGTTATTCTTTTATCCATGTGATTGATAGTCACAATGGAAGAAAAGAATGTGGAACTACTTTATTTTATGAATATTTACAAAAGTATTATCCAAATTCTTATTTAGAAAAAGAAGTAACAAAAGAACTTATTGAACTTGTAAGAGAAGGTGATACTTGGGATTTTACGGATACTTATAAAGAAAAAGCAGTTAAGTTAGGAACATTATACGGTCTTTATGGAAGAGAAGAATTTATTGCAAGATATACAGATTATATAAAACAAATGGAGACATTTTCTTTTACTCAAGAAGAAGAATTTTTACTAAAAATTGAAAAGAATAGAATAGACAGATATATTGAGGAAAAAATAAAACAGATGAAAAAGGCAATTATCCATGATATAAAAGTTGGAATTGTTTTTGCAGAAGCTAATCGGTCCTTGTTAGGGCATACCATGTGTGAAAAAGAGGATATTGATATAGCCATTGTCATCAATATAAACCGTTCTGTGAGTTACCGTGCCAATAAGGATGAAGTGGATGTAAATCAGATTGCCAAGATATATCGTGGTGGCGGACACAAACATGCAGGGGGTAGTCCTCTCCCAAATGATTTAGAAGAAAAAATAATTGAATCTATTTTTCATGATGTAGTATGGGAAAATAAAGAGATGGTGTAGAAATTGAATGTTTATGATTTTGATGGAACTCTATATAAGGGAGAAAGTAGTCTACATTTCGCACGCTTTTGTCTCTTTAAAAAACCAAGAGTCATTCTTTTTTTCCCAAAAATACTCTCTTTATATAAAAAACATAAAAAAAATGAACTTTGTTTAGAGGAAGCAAATCAATTATTTAAAGAAATTCTAGATGCAATTGCGGTGGAAGAAGAGGAAATAGAAACACTTTTACGTATTTTCTGGAAGAAACATGAAAAAAATTTGAATTGGCCCTTAATTCAAACTATGAAGGAGAATGATGTTATCTTATCCGCTGGGCCTGATTTTCTTCTTAAAAGTTCTCCATTAAAAGGGAAAAATATTTTTTGTTCAGAAATCGATTTAAAAAATAAAAAAATACCCTTTTTTTGTTATGGAGAGAATAAGCGAATTAAGTTTAAAGAAAAATATGAAAAAGAAAAAATAGAAAAGTTTTATACAGATTCTTATAGTGACTTACCTCTTATGACTTTAGCACACGAAGTTTATCTTGTAAAAAAAGGCATTGGTTTAGGGGAGAAAATAAATATAAAAGAAAAAGAGGGATAATATGCAAGTAAAAAGTATTAAAGTAGGAAATTTAGAGACAAATTGTTATATTTTAAGTGAGAATGGAAACTCTATTGTCATTGATCCAGGTGATGAATTTATAAAAATAAAGCCTTTATTAGAAGGAAGTAGGCTAATTGCTGTTCTACTTACACATCGTCATCCAGATCACATTGGAGCATTAAGTGATATGGTAAAATTTTATGGGTGCCCTGTATATGATAGGAATAATTTAGAGGAAAGAAGATATGACTTTTGTGGGATTCACCTGGAAGTTCTCTATACCCCAGGACATACCAGTGATTCAGTATCTTATTATTTTTATGATTACGGATTACTTTTTGTGGGAGATTTTATTTTTAAAGGAACAATTGGAAGATGGGATTTACCAACAGGAGATTTTAAGGAGATGCAAAAAAGTATTTTAAAACTAAAGGATTATTCTGATAGAACAATTCTTTATCCAGGACATGGCGAGGTAACTAAATTATGGGATGAAAAACAAAATAACCCTTATATAAAAAATGTTATATAGGGGTTTGTTATGCTTTTCCTTTGAAAAATAATTTTTTATTTTCAAAAAAGTGCATTTATAGAATTCATTAACTTACTTTTTTAGCGCAAAAAGGTGAAAATTGGATGAAAATTACCAAAAATTGACTAATTATAGGGAAAAAAAGCTTTCTATTTAAAAAAAACTTTGCTATACTTATATTGGAGGTTATAAGGTATGAAAAAACATGATTTATTAAAAGCAATCGGAATCGTATTTTTGTTTTATGTTGTACTGACTTGGATTATACCAGGAGGGTCTTTCTCAAGTGGTGTATTTACAAAAGGTTCAACAACACCACTTGGAATAGGAGATTTATTCTTATATCCAATTGCAACATCTGTATATCAAATGTTTGTTCTTAGTGCCTTAGTTGTTCTTGCAATAGGGGGACTATATGGTGTTTTAAATAAAACAGGTGTTCTTGCAAGCATGGTAGAAGGACTTTCAAAAAAATTTAAGGGAAAAGAACTTTTGTTTATTGCTTTAACAACTGTTTTCTATGCATTAGTATCAGCTGGACTCAATTTAAGTTTACCACTTTTCCTAATGATTCCATTTTCTGTTGCTGTCTTAAGAAAACTTAATTTTAACAAAATAAAAACTTTTCTAGCAACATTTGGAGCAATTATTATAGGTGGTATGACATCATTTGTTGGTTACAATATGGATGGTTATAATTATATTAATTATTTCCTAGGCGTTGAAATTAAAGCAACAATTCTTTATTCTGTCGTTTTATTTATTTTTACACTTGCTATTTTATTAGTTTTTGTTTTAATTGGAAATAAAAAAGATATTAGAATAGAAAAGACGAAGAAAGGTTCTAAAAAGGACAAGGAAGAGGAGACGAAGAAAGAAGAGGTTATTCCATTATACAATAAAGATAGTAAAGCTAGTAAAAAGCCTACAGTTGGAGTTATTTTATTTGTTATTACTATTTTAATTGCTTTCGTTTCTATGTTTAACTGGAGTGCGCTTGGAATTGATATTTTTGATAAAGTATATACAAAGATTACAAGTGTCACTATCAATGATTTTGCTATCTTCCAAAAATTATTAGGTTCTATTTCTGCTTTTGGATATTGGGGAAATTACGAATTAATTATGGTTGTAGTACTTGCATCTATGTTGATTGCATGGGTGTATAAGGTAAGTGCAAAAGATGCTATAGAAGCATTTATTGGTGGAGTAAAGGAAATGTTACCAGTAGCTGTACTTGTTATCTTTGCAAATATTTTATTATATACAATAAATAGTACGCAGACACCATTCTTCCAAACGATTGTAAATACATTGATTGGAGGAGCTTCTAAATTTAACTACTTTGCAATTGCAGGATTAAGTGCGATAGGTTCTATCATCTATAGTTCATATCCATATTTATTATTCGCAGTATATGATCCTATCACAAGTTTAATGGCTAATGATGCAAATATGATTTCGCTTACAATCCAAGCCATTTATGGCATCGTATCTTTAATTGTTCCAACATCAGTTATGCTAGTATTAGGTTTAAAATACATAGGCATTTCTTATAAAGAATGGTTAAAGTATATTTGGAAAGTAGTCCTTGCTTTATTAGTAGTCGTTACGATTGCTATACTAATAATGGCGATGATATAATTAGAAGAAGGTTAGAAATGTCTAGCCTTTTTTGTGTTTTATAGTGTTGCTTTTTTTATTTAATTTTAATATAATTTTATAAGAAAAGAGGTTTGAAAAATGGACGAATCTTATGAATTACAACTTGCTTCTGTTGTTGTTTCTAATTTATTAGATGGATATATGAAAGATAAGAATACAAAAAATAAGCCCATTTTAATTCCTGTAACCCGTATGAATTACTTATTTATACAATGGTTATACGAAAATAGAAATCAATTTGAAGAAAATAAAATTTTAGAAAAATTTGATATTTATAGTAATAAATGTATTGATTTTGCCTTTGATATTAAAGATACATTTGCATCAAGAGATATCATTTTATGGGACACAATGTATGATAACATTGGTGATTTATTCAAATATTATGTTTTTTTTCGTAAATGTGGAATAGCAAATCATGTTACACCTATGTCTTATAGGTATCTTGTTCAGTTTTTATATGAGGAAAATTTGTATAGGCAAATAGAATATAGTGATTTTAAAGAAATATACGGTAGTATGTTTGGAAATTTAGATGCAATTGATGAGAAAACACATAAACAGTATCAAAAAGAGTTTTACGAGGAGGTAAGTAACCTTCCAGTAAAACATTGTATTTCCTCTTCTGATGCAGGTTCTTTATTAATAAATCTAAAAAGGAACATAGAAAAATCATTTTATCCTACTTTATTCGAATACCCATCTTTAAAAAGTGCAGAACAAGAAAATAACTTTGTTCAGATTTCTAAAGAAGTATGGGAGCAATTAATCAAAGAAGAATCTACTTGGAAATTCATTCAAAATATAGATAGTGAAATGAAGAATGTAACTTGTCAATCTTCTTATTTCTCTATCCCACTTTCAATTTGGAATCATTTACCTATGGAGTTAATAAGTATGTGTGGGGTAAAAGTAAAGTACAAAGAAAATAGGGGTGCAGTAACCATGATATTGACACCCTTTGTATCCTTAAAGTCAATGGATTACCAGGATATAATACATTCTTTTCATGTATTATATAAAGATATAGATACTCCTTATAAAATAATGGTAGAGGAGATTTTTGATGAACAAAAAGTCGAACAAGCATTGTTTGAAAAAGGATTCTTAGAAAAAAACTGTCTTTTTAAGGTTTTCTACCAATTATTAGAATATTATTTTAGTTATTATGTAGGCTTGCAATTTGAGGAGTATTTAAAAAAATATGAGGTGTCTGTTCAATACGATTGGACATGGATGGAACAAAATATGCCACAGGGAATTGTACAGGATAGCAAAGCATTACAAAATCTTAGTATAGAACAAATGGAAGAGAGAATGAAGTCACTATATATAGAACCATGTTATTTAGGTAGGATAGAAAAAACAGAAGAAAAGAAAATGCTTACTTATATGCGTTATTTATTTACTAGCTGTTCTTATGAAAACAGAAGGATTACACTAGAACAATTGGAACAAAATTTGATGGAAAGAGGTTGTTTTAATCAAGAAGAATTTATGAAAAATGTATTACTTCTTTTAGAGGAAAATAGGTTAGATAGCAGTTTAGGGAATAATAAAGAAGAATACAGGTTACAAAAAGAACTTCTGCCTTGTCAAAACAGTCGATTACTTTTAGATGAAATGTCTTCTTTTCTGTTTCCATATATCTATGCCTTTTATAGGAATCGAACTTTAGAGGAAGTAATAGAAGAATATGAAAGTTTTATTTCTAGATTGAAGGTTTACTTCCATAAAAAAGGGTATTTTAATATTTATAGTGAGACAAATTTTAACTTATGTGCTACACATTTTAATCCTACTTATTTTAGTGAGAAGGATATAAAACAAAAGATAGAATATAATTTTTTTCAAGTACGTGATTATTTAGAAGGACGAAATAGAGAACACCAAAAAGTATTTGAGCTTGTACATACATGGGAATTATGATAAAACGAGGAGGAATTTATGGAATTAAGTGATTTATTTGTACAATATACTGAATTAGACGAAAAAATAGAAAAATTATGGAGGTCACTTTGACCCAGAAAAAATAAAGAAAAAAATTGAAGAATTGGAACAAATGACGCAAGAACCAAATTTTTGGGATAATAAGAAAAAAAGCGAAGAAGTAATAAAAGAATGCAATCTTTTAAAGTCATCTTATCAAGAAACAAAAACGGTCTATGACAAAATTAAAGCAAATCTAGAAATTATTTCTTTACTGAAAGAAGAAAATGAAGAGGAGTTAAAAAAAATAGTAGAAGAAGAGCTAAAAGATATAAAAGTATCCTTAGATACATTAGAAACGAAACTATTATTAGATGGACCACATGATGCAATGGATGCTATTTTAGAACTTCATGCTGGTGCTGGTGGAACAGAAGCCTGTGATTGGGCTTTGATGTTAAAAAGGATGTATGCAAGATGGTGTGAGAAAAAAGGATTTAAATGGACAGAATTAGATACCCAAGAAGGAGAGGAAGCCGGAATTAAAAGTAGTTCCATCTTAATTTCAGGAGATTATGCTTATGGCTACTTAAAATGTGAAAAAGGGGTTCATCGTTTAGTTCGTATTTCTCCCTTTGATTCAGGAGCTAGAAGACATACTTCTTTTGCATCTGTTACTGTTACTCCTAAACTAGATAATGAAACGTTATCAGTAGAAATCAAGGATACTGATTTACGTATTGATGTTTATAGAAGTAGTGGGAAAGGTGGACAAGGGGTTAATACAACGGATTCAGCTGTTCGTATTACTCATTTACCAACCAAAATTGTCGTTACCTGTCAAAATGAAAGAAGCCAAATTCAGAATAAGGAAACAGCCATGAACCTTTTAAAAAGCAAACTTTATTTATTAGAAGAAGAAAAAAGAAATAAAGAAATGTCTACCATTCAAGGGGAAAATGCGGATATCAATTTTGGTTCACAAATTAGAAGTTATGTTATGCACCCTTATTCCATGGTAAAAGATAATCGAACTGGTACAGAAACGAGCAATGTAAGAGGAGTATTAGATGGGGAAATTGACGAATTTATTCATGACAATTTAAGAAAGAGGGAAGAACATGTTTAGAAAAAAGGTTAAATTTGATGATAGTTTATTAAAAAATATTTTATCCAAGAGGCTTTTTTCTCGTTATCTACAATTTTTTCTTGGTTGCTTACTTCTTGCTACCGCCTTTAACTTATTTTTTCTACCAAACAATATTGTGTATGGTGGGGTATCAGGAATTTCTATTATCACTAAAGAGACACTAAACTTAAATCCATCTACAGTCATTTTCGTTCTTTCAGTTTTATTACTAGTAGTTAGTTACTTTACGCTTGGATCTGAGAAAACAAAGGGTTCACTTGTTGGATCCATTTTATTTCCTATTTGTGTAGAATTAACAGCCAATATTGGAACTTTAATCCATTTTGATGCAGATGATTTACTGTTGAGTGTTATCTTTGGGGCAGTTATTGCGGGCATTGGGTCAGGTATCAATTTTAAATCTGGCTTTACGACAGGGGGAACAGATATTGTAAATCAAATTGTTTCTAAATATGCGCATATATCCATTGGAAAATCGATGTTGGTGAGTGATGGATTAATCGTTTTAGCGTCTGGTTTTTTCTTAGGAGAGGGAAACTTCTTTGCTTTTGAAAAAGTGATGTACGCAATTATGGTACTTTATATCATTAGTTTAATGTCCGACAAAGTTATGTTAGGAATCAGTCAATCCAAATGCTTCTATATTGTAACTGATTCTGAAACTGAGATGAAAAAATTTTTAATTCATTATTTAGAACATGGTGTAACTATCTTAGAAGGAAGGGGAGGCTATACAGGAAATAAGCAAAAAGTCATTATGTGCATTGTGCCAACGAAGGAATATTTCGTGGTGAAAGAAGCTATTCATGAAATTGATAAAAATGCTTTCTTTGTTGTAGTGGATTCCTATGAGTCTTCAGGTGGACAATAAAGAAAAAATCTGTTATAATGAAAAATAGAGAGGATGACGTTATGGCCTTAATTGAATGTATTGGTGTTCGAAAACGATTTAAGACTGGGGTTGTTGCCATTCATAATTTGGATTTATCCATTGATAAAGGAGAATTCGTCTTTATT
Organism: uncultured Bacilli bacterium; assembly: GCA_948629335.1. Taxonomy (GTDB): domain Bacteria; phylum Bacillota_I; class Bacilli_A; order RF39; family UBA660; genus CATOJL01. Next base: position 12,642 of record CAPHZB010000014.1, on the reverse strand, counting down.
ATTGGTTCCACAGGTTGTGGGAAATCAACTTTAGTCAATATGTTGTATCGAAAAGAACGTCCAACTGCTGGAAAGATTTATATAGGTGGCTTAGATGTAAGTAAACTAAGAAACAACAAAGTATATAAATTAAGAAGAAAAATTGGAGTTGTTTTTCAGGATTATAAACTATTAAGTCGACTCAATGTGTATGAAAATGTAGCTTTTACTCTTGAAGTATTGGGACTTCCTAAAGATGAAATCCATACAAAAGTGTTGAAAGTATTAGAACTTGTTGGTTTAAAAGGAAGAGCCAAAAATTATCCTCATGAATTATCAGGTGGGGAGCAACAAAGAGTGGCTATTGCAAGAAGCATCGTTAATGGTCCAAGAATTTTAATTTGCGATGAACCAACAGGAAATCTAGACCCTAAAACGAGTGATGAAATTATGGAAGTTTTAGAAGAAATCAATCGATTAGGAACAACCATTATTATGGTGACTCATGATATTGATATTGTAAGAAAATTAAATAAAAGAACGATTCAATTAGATAATGGTAGAATCTTAAAAGATTACGCGAAAGGAACATATAGTAATGAAAGCAGTAAGAATTCTTAGTAGAAATATAAGAGATGCTTTTAAAAGTGTATTTAGAAATTTTTCTTTGTCACTTGCATCGATTACTTGTATTACCATTACCTTAATTGTTGTTTCTTTATCATTAATTTTAACATTTAATGTGAATAATTTTACAGATAAAGTGGAGAAAAATGCGACGATTGTTGTCTTTTTAGAGAATAAAATCGATGATGAAGGCAAAGACAAACTTAGAAGCAATATTGAAAAAATAGAAAATGTTGATACGATTTCTTATGAATCAAAAGGTGAAATTCAAGAAAAAATGATGAATGAATCTGAAACTTATAAAAATATTATGAGTGGTTGGTCTGAGGAAGAAAACCCTTTACAGGATACTTACCTTTTAAAGGTGAAAAATGTCGATTTAATTGGAGATACTGCAAAAGCGGTAGGGGAATTAGAGGGCGTTGGAACTGTAAAATATGGGGAAGGAATGATTGAACAATTGGTATCTATTTTTGATTTAGTAAGGCAAGGAAGTTATATTGTAGTGATTGCCCTTATTGTGGTAACTGCTTTCTTGATTGCTAATACCATTAAGATTACCATTTTTTCAAGAAGAAGAGAGATTGAAATTATGCGACTTGTTGGTGCTTCTAATATAAATATTAAAATTCCTTTCGTTTTTGAAGGATTACTTTTAGGTTTACTTGGTTCTCTTCTTCCTATTTTAATTACAACATATGGCTATATCACGATTTACAATAAATTTGATGGAAAACTATTTTCAAATTTAATCACTTTAGTAGAGCCTCAACCATTTATATTTCAAATTTCAGGTGTACTTGTAGTGATTGGTATTATCGTTGGTATGTTTGGAAGTTTGCGTGCCGTAAAGAAATATTTAAAAGCATAAAAAGTGTGGGTTTACACTTTTTTCATTTTATAAAAAAGTTATTGAAACAATTCTTGTATTTACAAAAAAAATTATGGTATCCTATAAATAGGAAAGGTAGGGAAATTATGAAAGATATAAAAGTCGTTCAATATGGTTGTGGTAAAATGAGCAAATACATTATGCGCTATGTAAGAGAAAAAGGAGGAATTATCGTTGGTGCTATCGATAGGAATCCTGCTATTATAGGACATGATATTGCAGAGATTATTGAATGTGAAGAAACAGGAATTACAGTCACTTCAGTAGAAGAAGCTGAAAATTTATTACAAGAAGTAGATCCAGATATTGTCATTGTTACAACAATGAGTTTAATTGAAGATGTGAAAGAAGCATTACTATTATGCGCGAGACTAGGAATTAGTGCTATCACTACTTGTGAGGAAGCATTCTATCCGATGAATTCGAATCCAAGTGTAACAAAAGAGATTGATGAACTTGCAAAGAAAAATGATTGCACCATTACGGGAAGTGGTTACCAAGATGCTTATTGGGGAAATTTAATTGCTACTTTAGTAGGAACAAGTGCCCATGTAACCAAAATCAAAGGAAGTTCCTCTTATAATGTAGAAGATTATGGCATTGCTTTAGCGACTGCTCATGGGGCAGGTCTTACTTTAGAAGAATTTGAAGAAAAGATTGCGAAAAGCGATAATATTTCAGAGGAGGAAAGACAATCTCTTATTGAAGCGGGAACGTTTATGCCTTCTTATATGTGGAATGTAAATGGATGGTTATGTGATAAACTAGGATTACATGTTCTAAAACAACAACAGAAATGTGTTCCTACAACACATACAGGAAATATTCATTCAGATACATTACAAATGGATATACAAGCGGGGATGGCAACAGGAATGAGTGCGATTGTGACAACAGAAACAGAAGAGGGGATTACACTTGAAACGGAATGTATTGGAAAAGTGTATGCAGATACAGATTGTGACCGAAATGTTTGGACTATAGAGGGAGAGCCAACTACTACAATGGTGATTGAAAGACCACAAACCGTAGAACTAACTTGTGCTACGATTGTAAATCGTATTCCTGATGTTTTAAGAAGTGATGCAGGATTTGTTCCTACTTCACAGATGGGTGAACTTGAGTATTTAAAATAAATTTTATATGAAAAATTTAGTTATTGTTTGGTAGGCCTTTATTTATAAAACCTAAACATATTTTACTACTAATTTACTACTAATTTACTACTTTATAAATATGAATTTGAAAGATATAAATGCACATTACTTTAAATGAGCGCCAAAATATAGTACAATTATATTGAATGAAGGCAAGAAAGTGAGATGTTAATTATGGAATTATGTTGTACTTATATAGAAACTGATAAATTTAATGAAGTTGTAGATTTTTATGAAAAAGTGTTTCAAATTAAAGGTAATGTTTATACAAAAAATAGATGGGTAGAATTTGATTTTGGAAATAAATTATCCGTTTATAATCGACAATATGATATCAAAACTATCAAAGAAAATACTAATAAGAATTATAACAAATCTTTTATAGAAAATTTCAAACAAAGTAAAGCAAAAGCTGTAAATAATATTATTACACTTAATTTTTATTCAAATAACTTAAAAAGTGATTATGAAAGAATTAAATCATTGAAAATATGTGAAGTATCAAATATTATGTATGTTAATATCACTGAACCATATTACTATTTCAATATATATGATCCTGAAGGAAATGTAATAGAAATATGTGGAGATAAATTTGATGAATGAAATAGAAAAAATTGTTACTAATCTAAATGGATACAAAGAGGTTACTTCTAATGTCAATAGAATTAACAAATTATTGTTAGAAAACAGTATTGATATTATAAAATTTTTCGATAATTTGTTAAGTATAGAAAAAGAAGAGATTTTTATTTTAATGACATTAATAATAAAAAAAGGAAAGCTATATGATTTAGAATATTTCAATTCATATGAACAGTGGTTATATAAGTATGTTAATACTTGGGGAAAATGTGATGCGTATTGTTATCGTGTTATTAATCCAATGATTCAGAAATATTCTGAATTATATGCTAATATTATTAATTGGTCTAAATCTGAACTAGTATATGTTCGCCGTGCATCACTCGTTTGTTTTATTATTTCAAAAAACGAGTTTGAGGTTAATTATGATATCAATAAAATACTCATATTATGCAATATGTTAAAAGAAGATAAGCATATTCATATTCAAAAGGCGTTAGGATGGGTTTTAAAGTATTCTTACTTAACTTATCCAGAAGAAACAATAGAATATTTAAATGATAATGTTACTATTTTAAGCAGAACAACTTTTAGATATGCATTAGAAAAAATGCCTAAAGATTTAAAAGACAAAATGATGAAGTTGTAATTATTACAAAAATTGCTCCATGCTATGTGCTACATAATAAGGGTAATACTATCCTTATTATGGTGAGAACTTTAGTGGATACGCCGTTAGTCTCGCTCATAAAGGTATTTTGATACTATGGCATTGCATAGTATCTTTTTAATATTTAAAATCAACACTTTAAAAATTTCTAAATTTTACTACTAATTTACTACTTTTGAAAGTGAAAATATAAGTGATTATAATAATTTATGCGAATATATTTCAAGAATAAAAATACCGTAAATTTCTATAAATAAAGGTTATAAAAGTATTTAAGTACCTATGAAGAGATATTCACAAAAATACAATATTTTCATAAAAAAAAAAGAGACTCGCTAAATTTTATACTTTTCGTTCTAAAAGGAATAAACAAGTTGAAAGAAATATAGAATATATAAAAGGAATCATATTCCTTTTTTTCGTATCAAAATAAATTTGAAAAAAAGATAGAATTATAGTATAATAAACACATGGAGGATTGATGAAATGGAATTTATTAAGGAACATAAATTTATGGTAGTTACACTTATCCTTTTTTTACTTATGTTTCTTGTAGGAGGAATATTGACTTATAAATTATTTTTCTCTTACGGAAATGATAAATATGGTGATCGTTTAAAACCAATTGCGAACCTTAAAATTAATAATCAAACAATTACAAAATTAGAGTCAGAATTAAAAGAATTGGAACATGTAGAAAAGGTAACAACGGATATTAATGGAAAAATAATTAATGTTTTATTTACGGTGGCTAATGATTTAGAAAAAGGAACAGCAAAGGAATATGGAGATAAAGTATTAACCTATTTTTCAGAAGAAGAAAGAAATAATTATGATATTCAAATATTTGTTATGACAAAAGAAATAAATGAAGAAAAGGGTTATTCTATTATTGGATATGTGAAAGCAGGGAAAAAAGCCATTGAATGGAGTAATAATTAGGTGATTTAGATGAATAAAAAAAAGGTATTTATAGTAATCTTTCTTATTTTCCTATCATGTATTATAGGTGGTGGATTCTATTACTATTTTGTGATGGAGGATAAGAATACAACTTTAACAGTAGCAGAAAAAGAGTGGATTGAAGATAATAAAAACAATATCATTGATATATCGCTTCCTACAAATGTTCCTATCTTTAGTTATGAAGGAGGTGGCGTATTCTTTGATTTTATTAGTGATATAGAAACAACAACTGGCCTTGAATTTAATAAACTATCTTATAATTTAGTGAATGAACCTACCAGTAGTTATGCATTTGTTAAAACAAATAAAAAAGAAGAAAATGATATTTTAATTTATGAAGATAATTATGTGTTAATTACAAAAGAAAATGTAAAATATACACATTTAAATGATATCCCCGTTATGACAGTTGGTATCATCAATGAAAATATTGATATTGCACGCCAGTATTTAAGGGAAAATGGAGGAATTACATTACAAGAGTTTGGGGATGTTGCAAGTTTAGTACAAGCATTTCAAACAGATGCACTACAAGGAATTCTTCTTCCTAAGACACTTTATATTGATACCATTTTAAGAAATGAGAATTTCTATATTTCTTATAATCTTACAGAAATGGTAAATGAATATGTTTTACGACTTGGGGATAATAAGAAATTAAATACAATTTTAAAGAAATATTATACGAAATGGGCAAAAGAAAAATATACAGACATATTTAATCAACATTTCGCAACAAGTTATTTCGCGTTTAATGAGATTTATGAAAGTGATATTGCACTTTTTAGAGGAAAACGTTATACGTATGGCTTTGTATCACATGCACCATATGATGCTTTAGATAAAGGAAATCTCATTGGAATTAATAGCGAGATTATAAAAAATTTCTCGAAAATGTCTGATATTGAAATTACATTTTCTGAATATAAAAATTTAGCAGGATTAATTAGTGCTTTTAATGAAAATAAAGTGGATTTTTTCTTAAATGCATCTTCCAACAACAATTATGCTCTTGATGTACAAGAAACGGTAGATGTTTTTGATGAGCCAGTTGTTGTTGTCTCACATAAAAATAATAATATTACAATCAATTCTTTGGCGTCATTGACATCAAAAACAGTGAGTACCTTAGAAGATTCTAAAATCGTTTCTTCCTTATCAAATTATGATATTTCTATTAAAACATTTGGAAATATGGAAGATTTATTAGAAAATACAACAAAGGATAGTATTCTTATCTTAGATCAAAGAACATATGACATGTATGTACGGGGAGAATTAGCGGATTATAAAATTGATTATTCTTATAATTTAGAAGATGGATATAACTATGTATGTCGTGATATTCATGATAATCAAATATTTAATCATTTCTTTAATTTTTATATCAGTTTTATTAATGAAAAAGAATATGCCAATAAGGTTACTTATGACTTATTTGTTTCCTTAGATAATTCAGCATTTGCTATTTATGCTTCTTTTGGATTATTAGTTTTGGGACTTGTTGCAATTATTATTTTACTTTCAAAGAAGAAGCCAACACGAAATAAAATTAAAAAAGTACGTAAAGAAGAAAAAATAAAATATATTGATCAACTTACTTGTCTCAAAAATAGAAATTTCTTAAATGACAGTATGAAGCATTGGGACAATAGTGAGATTTATCCACAAACCATTATTATTATTGATTTAAATAACATTGCTTATGTTAATGATAACTATGGACATGAAGAGGGAGATAAAGTCATTATTGAGGCGGCAAATGTTCTAATTAAAAATCAAGTAGAAAATAGTGAAATTATTCGAACGGATGGGAATGAATTCTTAATTTATTTAGTAGCTTATGATGAAAAACAAATTGTTTCTTATATTCGAAAATTAACGAAAGAATTAAAAGAAATCTCTCATGGCTTTGGTGCAGCTTTAGGATATAGCATGATTAATGATGCTATTAAAACGATTGATGATGCAATCAATGAGGCAACACTTGATATGCGAAATAACAAAGAAGAAGCACAAAATTAAAAAAAGTAGATGAAATATTTACTTTTTTTTCTATAATTATGTATAATAATAGATAATGGTGATGATATGAAAGATAAAGTAAAGAATGAAATTCAGAAGTTACAACGTTTATTTAAACAATTTTTAAAGAAATTTTTAGAGATTTCTGCTCGTCCAGAAATGCGAATTTTGCCTGGAAACTTAGCCTTTTTCTTGGTTCTTTCTTTCGCACCCATTATTACTTTAATTGCTCTTTTAGCGTCTCGTTTTTCGATTCCCTTACTTTCTTTTTTAAATGACTTTGAACATATGTTACCAAATGATTTATTCCAGATTTTTGAGATGTTTTTATCAGGTGGAAATCCACCAACAGGATCTTTAGTAATCTATTTACTAGTTGGATTTGTGACAGCTTCGAATGGAGCACATTCTATTATTATTGCCTCTAATACATTATATGGAATAGAACAGGATACATATTTAAGGAGGAGAATTAAGGCTTTCTTCTTAACTATTCTTTTAATTTTTCAATTTATTTTTATTTTAGTTTTCTTAGTATATGGAAATATTTTGATGAAATGGATTTTGTCTTTTTCTATTTTTGAATCTATACGTTCAAGTATTTATGGAAGTTTTCTTTTCTTAAAATGGCCAATTATTATGCTTGTTTCTTTTATTTTAATAAAACTTTTATATACAACTTCTCCTGATAAGAAAATAGGAAGTAAAAATGTGACAAGAGGAGCTTTATTTACGACTGTCGGTTGGACCCTTGCTACAGTTTTTTATGCATACTATGCAAATAACATGGCTAATTATAGTGTCTTTTATGGAGGACTTTCCAACTTAATTGTTCTTATGATGTGGATTTATTTTGTTTCTTATATTTTAGTACTTGGTATTGCAATTAATGTAAGTTATTATAAAGTAGATACGAATAAATAAAAAGAGGGCGTTTATACTAAAAATGTACATGGTGTTGCACATGTATGGGACAGACTACATTTTTAATACATGGGGTAGTTTTAGATGAACTAACAAGTATTATTGGTATGCAACAAAAAAAAGGACTTTAAATCAGTTCCTTTTTTATGCAGCCATTTCTGTTTCGGCTGATACTTTGTTGGTAGAAGCCTTCTTAAGTGTTCTAAGTTCTCTCGCACTTAAAATGATTGTTTCCCCATTTTCTAATGTTACTTTTTGTAAATTAGGCTTTTGCGCATGTCTTGTTGCTTTACATGAGTGGGATCTTCTATTTCCAAACAAAGCTTTTTTAGTTGATAATTTTGTAGCCATACTCTGCCTCCTTATACGTTTTTTCCATGCCTCTTAAATTTACCATATTCTTGCGAGTATGTCAAATGAATTAGGTGTGTTTATACAAAAATTTGTTTTTTCCACAAAAAAATAGAGTGTTTTATAAAGAATGTAGAGGTGTACTATAAACGTACAAGTAGATTGTTAACAAATTACTAAACATGTTGGGCTTAAATATAAGTATTTATGTCAATATGACAATTAGGAAACTAATAAAGGTATGTACCTTTTGATGTTGTAAATCTACCAAGTAAAGAACTTTTAAAAAATTTAAAAGAAGGGGAGGAACTAGAATGTGTACTTTAAGGAAAAATTAGAAAACAAGTCTTTTTTTAGAATTTTTTTTATATAAGTGCATCTTTTCAGGTGAGGAAAATATTTTTCGAACATAATTATGGAAAAATATGTAACTTTATAGTAAAATGACAATAAGGAGATGGAATTATGCACTATACACCACTATATATACAAACAGAAAATAGTTTATTAAAATCCATGATAAGAATTCCAGAATTAATCACATATGCAAAAGAACAGGGTTTCACTTCTTTAGCCCTTACCGATGATTCCATGTTTGGTGTTATGGAGTTTTATGAAGCCTGTTTGCGAGAAAATATCAAACCAATCATTGGTCTAGAAGTTCCATATTATGAAAAGCATATATTGTTGTATGCTAAAAATTATCACGGATATCAAAATTTGTGTAAGATTGCCACTCTTTTAAGTGAAGGAAGTATTAATGATACCTTATTAAGGCAGTATAATAAAGATATCATTTGTGTTCTTCCTTATGAAGCGAGAAATAGCAAACTTATTCTTGAAAAAATATATAGTGATATTTATATGGGATATGAGAATAGAGAAGAATATGAAAATAGCAATACAGAAAAAGCACTTTATGTACATAAAATAGCTACTTTGCAAAAAGAAGATACACGTTATTTAGCGTATTTAGAAGCAATAAGACAAGGTGTATCCGTATCCTCTATTCAAACTGATTATACACATGATTATTTCTTATCTTTAGAAGAAATCGAAGAAAAGGAATACAATCCAACTATTAATCAAATTTTTACAGAATCAATTCATATTGAAATTCCAAAAAGAGAAGGCTTACTTCCCGTTTATGAGACAAATGGGATAGATACATTTACTTATTTGAAAAAATTATGTAAAGAAGGGCTAAAAAAAAGATTTGGAGAAACAGTTCCTAGGATTTATATTGAAAGGTTAAAATATGAATTAGAAGTCATTAATACGATGGGTTTCAGTAATTATTTTCTAATTGTACAAGATTATGTCACTTATGCAAAAAAACAGGGAATCTTAGTAGGACCCGGAAGGGGGAGTGCTGCTGGAAGTCTTGTTTCTTATGTGTTATCTATTACGGATATTGATCCTATAAGATATCAACTCTTGTTTGAACGTTTCTTGAATCCAGAGAGAATTACAATGCCTGATATTGATATTGACTTTTTGGATACAAGAAGGGATGAAGTAATCAATTATTGTATTTCTAAGTATGGAAAGAAAAGAGCAAGTGGTATTATCACCTTTGGAACCCTTGCTTCTAAACAAGCGATTCGTGATGTATGTAAATGTTTAGAGTTAGAAAGTGATACCTTAGCTAGAATGCTGAACTCGAAGTATACTTTAGCCGAGAATATAAAAATTAATCCCAATTTAGAAAAATATTTACAAGGGAAAGAAAAACTAAAAAGAGCTTATCAGATTGCTATGAAATTGGAAGGATTAAAAAGACATACTTCGGTGCATGCAGCAGGTGTTGTTATTTCTTCTGTTGATTTAGATGAAGTAGTTCCCCTATATTATCATAATAATATGTACTTATGCGCATATTCAATGAACTATTTAGAAAACTTAGGGCTTCTTAAGATGGATTTTCTCGCTTTAAAAAATCTAAATGTAATAGATCACATTTTAAAAGATTTAGCAAAAGATGGAATTCACTTGTCTACTGACTCAATTCCACTAAATGATAAAGAAACTTTTCGAATCTTTGAAGAAGTAAATACGATTGGTGTATTTCAATTTGAAAGTGAAGGAATGATGAATTTTCTTCATAAGTTTAAACTAAGAACATTTGATGAAATTTCTGTTTCTTTAGCTCTTTACAGGCCTGGACCTATGGGGGAAATTGATAATTATATTAAAAGAAGAGATGGAAAAGAAAAAGTAGATTATTATGATGAAAGGTTAGAAGAAATATTAAAACCAACGTATGGCATATTAATTTATCAAGAGCAGATTATGCAAGTAGCAAATGTTATGGCTTCTTATAGTTTAGGGGAGGCAGATATTTTAAGAAGAGCTATGAGTAAAAAAAAGGAAGATGTCCTTTTAAAAGAAAGGGAGAAGTTTATAACAAGATCAGTACAAAATGGATATACAGAAGCTGTAGCAACGAAAGTGTATGAACTCATTTTGAAGTTTGCAAGTTATGGTTTTAATAAAGCACACAGTGTATCTTATGCAATGATTTCCTATAAAATGGCTTATTTAAAGGCACATTATCCAGCCTATTTTGTAAAGTCACTTTTGGATATGTCGATTGGAAGCGCTACAGCAACAAAAAATTATATTTATGAAGCAAAAAAGAATCATCTTGATATATTACCACCTTCTATCAATTATAGTGAAAAACAATATAGCATTTTTAAAAATCAAATTCGTTATCCTCTTTATAATATAAAGGGAATAGGAAGTACAGCAAGTGATGTAATATTAGAAGAAAGAAAAAAGGGTCCATTTAAAGACATTTATGATTTTGTAAGACGTACTTATTCAAAGGCAATGAATAAGGGGACTCTTTCTAGTTTAATCCTTTCTGGATGTTTTGATTGTTTTAAAATTCCTAGAAAGATGTTGATACACAATCTAGATTTGATTTTAAATTATGCTGAAGTAATCACTTATTTAGATGAAGAATATGCTTTAAAACCCTCTTTAGAAGTAGTAGAAGAATATACGAAAAGAGAATTAATGCAGTTTGAATATGATTTATTTGGTTTCTATTTGAGTAATCATCCTGTGTTAGATTATCGAATGAAACTAAATCAAAATTTGCAAGTAAAAGATGTAAAAAACTATTTTGATAAGAACATATCTATTGTTGTAGAAGTGAAGAGAAAAAAGGACTTAGTAACTAAAAATGGAGAGAATATGTGTTTTTTAACTTGTGAAGATGAAGTAGATACATTAGATGTAGTTATATTTCCAAAATTCTATATAAATATGCATTTTAAAGTAGGAGATATTGTTTTATTAAAAGGACATGTAGAAAAACGTTATGATTTATTACAGGCTTCTGCTGTAAGTATAAAAGTATTGGAGGATAAAGATGATTAAAAGTAAGAAAAAAGGTTCAATTATTGTTATATCAGGAACAACATGCGCTGGAAAAGGAACAGTTATTAATAGGTTATTAGAAACAGAAAAAAATTTACAACTTTCTGTTTCCTATACTTCTAGGAAAATGAGACCGGGCGATGTAGAGGGAAAGACCTACTATTTTGTGTCAAAAGAAGAATTTGAACGTAAGATTGAGAATGGGGATTTTTTAGAATATGCTAAAGTACATGATAATTATTATGGAACCCCTAAAATGGAAATAAGGGAACTTCTAAATAAAGGAATCGATGTTATTTTAGAAATTGACGTAGTAGGGGCTATGAATGTGAAGAAGTTGTTTCCAGAAGTTATTTTAATTTTTATTATGGCACCCTCTATGGAAGTTGTAAAAGAGAGGATTAAAGCGAGAGGTGGAGAAAGTCCTTCACAAATTATTCGACGTTTTAGGACAGCTTATCAGGAAATAAATGAAATTCCAAAATACAATTATGTTGTAGTTAATGATATTTTAGAGGATGCTGTTTTAAAGGTGAAATCCATTTTGATTAGTGAAAAGTGTAGGGTAGATCGTATAGAAGAGATTTTAGTATCAAATCAAGAAGAAGTCATTCATGAATTTTTAATGGATAAAGAGTTTGATAATAGTGAAAGGGAGGTTATTTAGTTATAAATAACACTTTACTATTATTTTTACCCCCCCTTATAAAGAACTAGGATAGAATGTTTACCTAGTTTTTTTGTATAGATCTGCACTTTAATTTATCAAAAAAATGGCATTTTTCGTCAAATTAAATTGTAAGGATTTTATTCCAATTCCTCCATATGACAACAGGAACCCGATTATTATTCTTTTAAAGGGTAAGCTAACAATTCTTTAAATTGTTAGCTTTAGAGCATTTACGAATAATAATCGCCTATTGTCAATGGATTTTCTCGGCATAAAAATCTGCTATATTTTAATTTGACGAAATCGATGTCAATTTATTTTGACGATCTATAGTTTTTTTGTTGTCTTTATAAAATGTGCTTGACTTTTTCAGGGGGGGGGGGGGTATAATAGGGACTAGGATAGA
>CAPHZB010000013.1 GCA_948629335.1 uncultured Bacilli bacterium | reverse complement strand
TCAATAATTTTGATTGCCTTTTTCGTGCTTATTCCTCTAGGGTGTGAACAGTTACAGGGAAACAAAGAAGAATTAGAAAAACTTGTATTTTCTGATAGCGAACCCTCTAACTCATATATGGAGGAATATACTGACAAACTGATCACAACTCGAAATCAAAATATGACAGCCTCTTTAGAGGAAGCTTTTGAGGATGGTCAAGATATATTCTGTACTGTGGGACTTGCACATATTATAGGAGAAGGTGGCATTGCTGATTTGTTAGAGCAAAGCGGGTACATGATTACTATAGTAAAATAGATATGGTTAGGCTACTTAGATGTAGTCTATTTTTATGTTCTTATAATGGGGATAAATAGGTGTATTTACAAGTTTATACAGAGTGCTTGTCTGCTGGAACGGAAGTGTATATTGATAATGTGCATATAAATGCTTCAGTCAAATCAAAATATGCAGCAATGGATGGAATTGTACAGGATATGATGGATAATCATGTACATAGATCACAATTAATTGGATTTCCGATTGCAGATGATATAGTATATTATGGTGTAGATGCAATAGAGGGCTGCAATTCAGAATTTATTGAATTAACAACATATGGTTATAATGGACATTATGGTAAAAGCGTATCAGAAACAAAGCGATATATAGAACAACAATATTTAGATTTAGGTGTGTATGCAAATAAAATTCAAGTTGTCTATGATTTATTAGTAAAGGGTCAAAATGATAAATACTTTTCAAATGTGAGTGTTAAATCGGATTTTTTAGTACCAGTAACTGTGAAGCTAAAAACAAATACAAATGAAGTAGAAGAAGAAAATTACCAAAAGATAAAATAAAGGAGAATTTAGTTATTCTCTTTTTGTATTAATTCAAGTGAAAATAGTATCTTTTTTTGAAATAAAAGAATTTTTATTTACTAAAATAGTCCTTCAAATTATCGTGCATTTGCAATCAAATTTATTTATTTTTTGTATGATATATACCATAATTTTTTAATAAATACATTGCAATTTGGCTTGTTGGTGAGAGAACTTAACGTGTGGTTTCTAAAGATAAAACAAAAAATAATATGATTTGTGATATTTAATATAAAAATGATAATGAAAAGAAAAGAAGAACTACTAAGATTTGTGAAACTCGTGGCATACAACATTTATGGCTCTTTTTGTGGTATAATTGAAATACAATTAAGGTAATAAATCGTAATTGTAGAGGTGTAAAATGAAAAAGAAAGTAATTATAATATCAGTAGTAATTATTTTGTTAATCTTATTATTTCCAATTAGAAATCAGTTAAAAGATGGTGGTACAGTAGAATGGGCATCTTTAACTTATAAGATATCAAAAGTTCATAGACTAAATTCTAAATCAAAAACAGGTTATGATGATGGAATAGTAATAGAGGTACTTGGTGTAAAGGTTTATGACAGTGTAGTTGTGAATACATCTAATATAAATCATGAAAATGAGGTAAAGAAAATTACTTGGGAAGAAATTACGCCAGATGGAGTAAATGAAGAACGGCTAATAAAAAGTGTAGATGAAGAATTATTAACGCAAATTACAACAGAATTTCAAACTTTAATGGAGGAGGAAGAAGCAGAAGAAAGGAAAAAAACTGAAATTGTCATTACTGATGGATGGACAAGAGTTTTCAAAAGTGAAAGATATGCAAAAGTTTTAAATATGGGAGATTCTGCTATGAAGCCATTATATTTAATTTTATACAAAAGTCTTAATGCAGGTATGTATGAATATATTTGTGCGAATGCTTTATATCAGTTATCTGGATATAACTTTGAATGGTCAACTTCAAAAGAGTTTTTGGAAAAGTTTAATGAAAAGAAATTAATAGAAGGTAATGTATAATTTACAATTGTGCGCCTAGAAAAGGGTTAATAATTCAGTAGGTAGTCAGACGAACTCTTAGTATCTAAGGTACCCTATCAATAATTATGAAGGAGGAAAGGAGTTCACATAATTAGGTATATAGCATAAGGAAATCGTATCATTACATTGGGAATGAAATAAAAAAAAGCAATGCTATTATACAACCTAGATGTGGAAAGTCGCATGTCTAGATGCATGGAGCAATCTATGCTTTTACTCGATTATATAAATAATTAAACCATAGGTATGTGTTGTTTTAAATTATATAATGATATATTGTTCTTGAAAGAAGGGATAATTATGAATCAAGAGAAAATTGGTAAATTTATTTCTAAAAAAAGAAAGGCAAAGGAATTAACGCAAGAACAACTATCAGAAAAATTAGGAGTTAGCATAAATGCTGTAAGTAAATGGGAACGAGGAATTTGTTTAATGGATATGTCTTTATTAAAACCATTAAGCAGTTTATTAGATGTTTCTATAAATGAAATACTTGCAGGTGAAGAAATAAGAGAGGAGGAATTAAAAAACAAAGCAGAAGAAAATATCATTAATTTAACTGAACTTTATGATTTGAAGTCATCAAAATTAGGTGTTGTTTCTTTTACTGGAATATCTTTATTACTTTTGCTTTATTGCTCTAAAAAAGAGATAAATACTTTACCAATTATCATAATATGGTTTAGATATAACCTTAGTTATTTATATAATAGGTATAAATTTACTAAAAATAAAAAGGATTTAGTAATTTCGTTATTTTATGGATTAGGGTATGTGATAACTGTAATATTATTTTTGACTCAAACATTATAGTTAATTATAATTAAAAACAATGAAGAATTAACCATTATTTTTGTTAAGACACCTCAGCAAATTACAATGATACGATAAGTAGCATAAATGTAATGTGTTGTTGCTGTTATTTTTTTTAACTTGATTATAAAATTTATTTCAGAAAGAGGTGATACCTATGACATTAGGTGAAAAATTAAAAGAGATAAGAAAAAAATTTGGATTATCTCAAGAACAACTTGCTGGGGTTATGAATGTATCAAGACAAGCAATAACAAAGTGGGAAAATAATGGGGGAATACCCGATGTAAGTAATTTACAAGAATTGTCAAAAGTATTTGGTATAACAGTCGATTCTTTATTAAATGATGAGAATCAATTATCAGCATTATCTATGAGAAAATCGTTAGACAAAGATAAATATAAAAGTAAAATATCATCTTATACTAGTGTTTTAAAGGAATATTTTGATGAATCTTATGAAGTATATAATTTAGTCAGAAGCAAGAAAATGACAAAGCTAGAATGGATATTGGATTTATTTACATGGGGCGTTCATAACGATATTGATGGTATAAGTGATCTATCGCCCTATTATTTAGTAAAAAAAGATAATTTAAAACTTTTAGTAAATATTAAAGATTGGGTTTTAGAAGTAATAGAATTACCGAGTAATACGAATGATAAAAAATTTTCTTATGGGGCTAATAAGTTTATCAATTGTGGTAAATTGAAATTAAACTAAAAGAATACAATTTAAGAGAAAACTTGAAAAGGTTATTAAGAAGAAAAATAAAAAAAGAATTACTAAATTACAATTCAATGAGCAGATTATATTTATGATTTGTTCTCTTTTTTGCTATAATAACGTATTATTTTAGTTAAATTTAGGTATAGAAAAACCATTCAAAAAATGAATGATTTAATAAATAATACTACAAAAAAATGTAACAGAGCTTTTTTAATGTGTTATCATTCACAGTCTACGAGTAAAATTTTGCAAAACTATTGTAAAAAATAGTAGTTTATGATACTATAATAATGTCTTAACAAAGACATCGTAATTTGGCCTGTTGGTGAAGTGGCTTAACACACGCGCCTCTCAAGCTCGGATTCACGGGTTCGAACCCCGTACAGGCTACCAATTTTGAGATAGGCTAGATAGAGATATCTAGTTTTTTTATGTAAGTAAGGTGGTGGAATCATTGCATATTTTAGTGGTTGATGATGAATTAGAAATAGCAGATTTAATACAAATTTATCTAGAAAATGAAGGATACGTCGTTTATAAATATTACAATAGTAAAAGCGTTCTTACTGATTTAAAACATTTAAAAATTGATTTAGCTATCTTAGATGTAATGATGCCCGAGGTGGATGGATTTTCTTTATGTCGTAAAATAAGAGAAAACTATAATTTTCCGATTATTTTTGTTACAGCTAAAATTGAGGATATTGATAAAATTAGTGGTCTTGCATTAGGTGCAGATGATTACATTACAAAACCATTTCAACCTCTTGAACTGATGGCTAGAGTAAAAGCACAATTAAGAAGATATACAAAATATAATAGTACAATTCAAGATGAAAATACTATTTCCTTTAGAAATATTTACATGAATAAGGCAGCACATGAATTTTACCTAAATGATGTTTTGATTGATTTGACGCCAATTGAATTTTCTATATTGTGGTATTTATGTGAAAATAGGGGCCAAGTTGTAAAAACAGATACGCTTTTTATGGAAGTATGGAAAGAACAATATTATGAGAAAGATAACAATACTGTGATGGTCCATATTCGACATTTAAGAGAGAAGATGCATGATACAACCAAACATCCAAAATATATCAAAACAATATGGGGAGTAGGGTATAAAATTGAAAAATAAAGAAAATACACTTTTAAATAAGACATTTAAGGAATTTATTGGAACAGTCCTTCTAATAACAGCATGTATTCCTATTGGAATATTTATTGTTATTTTTATTGTAACACAGATAGATTTTCAGTGGCTATATACTACCTTTCCAAATCTTTATTATCAAATGCGAGGTCTTTTTTATTTCTTATTTGAGGATAGCTTTGGTTTTCTTTTCTTGCTCCTTTGTTGGATTTTACTCGTTCTTTTTTTGTTGTATCGTTTATTACGAAAAGTATTTTCTTATATTTATTCCTTATCGAATGCAACACATAGTCTTTTGGATAAAAATACAGATTACATCAAATTACCTAGGGAATTAGCGGATATTGAAGTACAGATAAACCATTTAAAGAAAATGGCTTTACAAAATGAACGACTTGCCAAAGAAAGTGAACAAAAGAAAAATGATTTAGTTGTTTATTTAGCGCACGATTTAAAAACACCACTTACTTCTATGATTGGATATTTATCTTTACTAGATGAGATAAAAGATATGCCTAAGAAACAAAGAGAAAAATACATCAATATAGCATTAGAAAAATCATATAAATTAGAGGATTTGATTAATGAACTTTTTGAAATCACACGGTTTAATGCAGAAACAATTGTTTTAGAAAAAGAAATACTTTACATAAACCGAATGTTAGAGCAAATCATTGATGACTTTTATCCTATGTTAAAAGAACTTGGTAAAGAAATTGTTTATACCTCCAAAGAAGAAATTCTTTTACTAGGGGATTCAGATAAACTAGCTCGTGTATTTAACAATTTGATACGAAATGCCATTTATTATAGTATAGAGAATACCATTGAAATAAATACTGCGGTAAGAGAGAATACAGTTACTATCTCTATAAAAAATAGGGGAAAGAAAATTCCTGAGGAAAAATTAAACCAAATTTTTGAAAAATTTTATCGTTTAGATTCAGCGCGAATGAGTAAAACAGGTGGGAGTGGACTTGGTCTTGCCATTGCCAAAGAAATTGTCGAATTACATGATGGAAAAATAGGGGTAACCAGTGATGAATTTATAACCTTTTATGTAGAACTGCCTCTTTACAAAAAAGCAGAATAGAAACATAGAACAAAACAGTTTTATGTTTTTTAGTGTTTGCTTAAGAAAATTTTAAGTTTTTTATAAGAATTAGTTAAAAAATAAAATTTTTAAAAGGATTACAATGAATATATAACGAATGTTATTTTAGAGGAAGGAGTAAATCTTATGAAAAGAAGAAAAAGAGTTTTGAAAAGAAAAATAAAATTTATGTGTTTTCTTCTTTTTATTCTGGGTATTTTTTTAATTTATAATCAATTCTTTATACAAAAAGAAAATACATTCACCCAGGAAGTGGGGGAAAATTTAGACAATAATAGTCCTATTCCAACAGACTTGACTATAAGAAAACTAAAGCAATTAGCAAAACAGGAGAAAAGAGTTACAAATATCATAGAAAACAGGGATAAATACCCTGATGACATATTAGAAATGCTAGTAAAGAATATAGATATGATGGATTATGTCCTTGATTTTCCTACGAAAAAAGGAAACGTGTATGCAGATACCATCAAAGAGGTGACGAAGGAAAAGTGGCCATTATTACTTCAATATGATACAAGATGGGGATATGGTATTTATGGAGATAATGTGTTAGCCGTAAATGGATGTGGTCCAACTGTTTTATCCATGGTTGTAGCAGGGCTTACAGGAAGAAACGATGTAACTCCTTATGATATTGCCATTCACTCAGTAAAAAAGGGCTATTATGAATCGAAAAGTGGAACAAGTTGGAGTTTAATGACACTTGGAATGAAAGAGTATGGTATAATAGGAACAGAAGTTTCTTTGAGTAAGTCTATCATGATGAATGAACTAGAAGAGGGACACCCTATTGTTTGTAGTATGCGAAAGGGTGATTTTACAACAACGGGCCATTTCATTTTACTTGTTGGAGTACAAGATGGGAAATTTATCGTACATGATCCAAATAGTAAAGAAAGAAGCCAAAAATTATGGGACTATGAAACTTTAGAATATCAAATTCGAAATTTATGGTCGTTTCAAATGATACAAAATAGGGGGTAATAGAATGGCTAGAAAAAGAGTAACACAAATATTTCCATTTTTAATTCCAATTCGTACATGGCAAAGAAATGTATGTTATCAAATGAAAATGCATTTTGATAGGAATACATATGCAAAGGAAAGTGGCGATTTTCTTCCTTATACTGTTGTGAATGAAAAAACGCGAATGATTAATGAGGAAAGTGGTTATGATATTATCTATCAAAAGAATAAGGTCGACAATTTAAAAATAATCAGTAAGACGATGGATCATATTTATATTCGTCCTAAGGAAACATTTTCGTTTTGTTATTTAGCGCGACATAGCAAGAAATATGGAAAATATAAAGAAGGATTAATCTTAATTGATGGGAAGATTGTTGCACGTAAGGGTGGAGGAATTTGCCACTTAAGTAATACACTTTATTATGCTTTCTTAAAAACACCCCTTACCATTGTGGAAAGGCATTCGCATAAGAAAAAGTCACTTCCTAGTCCTGATAAGGACTCCCTAGAAGGCGTTGATGCTACGATTAGTAGTGGTTGGTTAGATTTAAAAGTACGAAATGATACGACAAACACATATCAAATTAGGATTACATTTGATGAAGAATACATGTATGTCAGCATTTTATCACAAGAAGAAATCAAAGAGGAGGCAGATATTTCTAACGCGAATTTTAAGTATATTCAAAAAAACGGAAAGATTTTTGAGAGTGTTGAAGTCATACGAACGATAAAAGATAAAAAAACAAAACAGGAACTGAAACAAGAAAAATTGTATGATGAAGTTGTAGAAGTCGATTATCCACTTCCACAAAATATAGAAATTAGGAGATTGTAGTATGGAAAAAATAAGAGTTGCTTGTTTATTTGGAGGATGTTCGAGCGAATATGAGGTATCCCTTGTATCCGCAACTTCTGTTCTTCGAAATATGAAACAGGAAAAATATATAGTTGATATGATTGGAATTACGAAAGGGGGAGATTTTTATCTTTATGAAGGAGATATTGATGAGATAGAGAGGGATAATTGGTATCATGAAAATACATGTAGAAAGATTACATTTTCTACAAATCGATGCGATCATGGATTTATTCTTTTAGATACAAATGAGGTTATTTCGATTGATATTGCTTTCCCAATTTTACATGGAAAAAATGGAGAAGATGGAAGATTACAGGGGTTATTTGAACTAGCAGGTATTCCCTATGTGGGTTGTGGAATGATGTCTTCAGGTCTATGTATGGATAAATATCTTGCTCATAAGTTAGTAGAAATAGAGGGAATTTTAGTTCCTAAATCTTATATGTTTACAAAATATGATTTGGATAAAATAGAGGGAACATTAGATTTAGAATATCCTATATTTGTAAAACCATTAAAGGCGGGTTCTTCTTTTGGAATTACAAAAGTAACTAAAAAGGAAATGCTAAAACAAGCAGTAGAACTTGCGTTTTCTTATGATGATACCATTGTTATTGAGGAAGGAATTGATGGCTTTGAAGTTGGTTGTGCCATTTTAGGAAATGAGGAACTTACCATTGGAGAAGTGGATGAGATTGAACTACAAGATGGATTTTTTGATTATGAAGAGAAATATACATTAAAGACAAGCAAAATTATTCTACCTGCAAGATTAAGTGAAGAAACTCGAAGTGCAATTAAAGAGGTTGCTTTAAAAATATATAAAATTTTAGGATGTAAGGGTTTTTCAAGAGTGGATATGTTTTATACAAAAGAAGGAACCATAGTATTTAATGAAGTAAACACTATCCCTGGATGTACATCACATTCAAGGTATCCAAGTATGTTACAAGAAATAGGCTATTGTTTTGAAGATGTGATTGACACTTTAATTGCATTGGGGTTAGCAAAGTGAAAAGAATATTGAAAGAAGAAGATATATATAAAGGCAACTTACTTCTTGTAAATCAAATGCATCCTATAAAGCAAGCTATAGATTTGGATTTAGAAGAATACAGTTCTTCTTATAAGAATATATTGTTTGATAAGGTAGCCAATCAATTTTTAAAACGTACTTTAAATGATTTAAATTTAGTTGATGAAATTGTTCCTGTAAGTGGCTATAGAACCTTAGAGGAACAAAAGAAGATATTCACAGATTCTCTTGAAGAAAATGGGGAGGAGTTTACAAGAAAATATGTAGCCCTTCCAAATACATCAGAACACCAAACGGGCTTAGCAATAGATCTTGGGTTAGGGGGATGTGACTTAGATTTTATTTGTCCTTCCTTTCCTCATAAGGGAATTTGTGAAAAATTTAGAAAATCAGCTGTTTCTTTTGGATTTATAGAGCGATATAAAAAGGAAAAGGAACAAATTACAGGGATAAGTGCAGAAGAGTGGCATTTTAGGTTTGTTGGATCCCCACATGCTGAAATTATGGAAAAAAAGGCTCTTTGTCTAGAAGAATATATATATAAGATAAAGGAGGAGAATATACTTTATCAAGATTATGAAATTTCATATATTCCTTATGAAAAAGAAATAGAAATTGAAATGGGAGCATATGATACTATATCAGGAAATAATATAGATGGATTTATTTTGACAAGGAAGAGAAAAGATGAAAATAGATAAAAGAATCAATGTTGATGTCGTACGTTTTATTTGTACATTATTCGTTGTGGCCATTCATGTATATCCTTTTACTTTTTTAGGAGAGAGTACCGATTATTTAGTAACAAGGATTTTGTTTCGAATTGCTGTTCCATTTTTTCTAATGGTAACTGGCTATTATTTATTGCCAAAAGCTTTAGAAGATAAAAAGAAGTTAACATCTTATACAAAAAAAATAACTCTCCTTTATTTGGAAAGCATTCTCCTTTATTTACCAATTATGTATTATAATGGGTACTTTAAAGAAGTAAATATGATTTCCATGTTACAAGATATTTTTATTGATGGTACATTTTACCATCTATGGTATTTTCCAGCTTTACTTTTAGGAATATGGATTACATACTTTCTTCTTAAAAAATGGCAGATAAAACAGGTAGGATTTTTGGTTTTTCTTCTTTATTGTGTAGGTGTTTTTGGTGATGCTTATTATGGCATTATACAAAATATTTCTATTTTTAAATATTTTTATGGCATCATTTTTACAGTCTCCTCTTATACAAGAAATGGACTTTTCTATGTTCCTATCTTTCTTCTTATAGGATATTTGGTGAAAAAGAAACAGAATAAAAGTGGATTTGGTAAAACTCTTTTATTGATGGTTATCAGTACTTTTCTTTTATTGTTTGAGGGTTCTATCCTTTATGTTAATGAAATCCCAAGACATAGTAGTATGTATTTTTCATTGCTTCCACTTTCCTTCTTCGCATTTTCCCTTGTTATGGAAAATACACGGGGTTCAAACCAATTTTTGCGTATTCTATCTTCATGGGTTTATATCCTACACCCACTTTTTATAACCCTAGTTCATTTTATGGCAAAAAGAATTTCATTTTTAAATCATAGTTTGGTAAACTATATAGCAGTTCTTGTTTTAACAATTGGATTTATTTTTATTTTAAAAGTAGTAAAGGAAGTAGTAAAACATGGTAGAGGATTTAGTAACGGATAGAGCATGGATAGAAATTGATTTAGATAATTTAGAACATAACATAAGAGAGATACAAAGAATTATTCCTTCCAATACTAAAATTATGGCGGTTGTTAAGGCCAATGCTTATGGGCATGGGATGGTTTCTATAGCTCGTAAATTAAATGAAATTGGAATTTTTGATTTTGCAGTTGCTACTTTAGAGGAAGGAATTACGTTAAGAAAAAATCAGATTCAGGGGAATATCTTAATTTTAGGGTATACAAGTATAGAAAATATAAAGTATGTTGTCTCATATGATTTAATACAAACAATTGTAGATATGGAATATGCAAGCAGACTTTCTTCTTTAGGAATGAAAATAAAAACCCAAATTAAAGTAAATACAGGAATGAACCGAATTGGCATTCCATATAAGGAGATAGAGAGTATTAAAAAAATATACCAAAATCCTTTATTAGAAGTATCTGGAATATTTTCCCATTTTTGCGTCGCGGATAGTGGGGAAGAGGAGGATATTGCGTTTACACATATGCAGATAGATCGGTTTAATACCGTTATTGAAGAATTAAAAATAGCAAATATTATGGTTGGAAAAACCCATCTGCAAAGTAGCTATGGAATTCTAAATTATCCAGAATGTAAGTATGATTATGTACGACCTGGAATTATTATGTATGGTGTTGATAGTGAAAAAAATGTATATAAAAAGCAAAAATTGGATATGAAACCTGTGTTATCATTAAAGGCCAGAGTCACAAGCGTAAAAGAAATTGAAGAAGGGACTTGTATTGGCTATGGAAGAAAATATAAAGCAAATCAAAAAGAAAAAATCGTAAGTGTTTCGATAGGTTATGCCGATGGATATCCTAGGAATTTATCTTGCAAGGGAGCAAAAGTTCTTATTAATGGAGAATATGCAGATGTTGTTGGGCGTATTTGTATGGATCAGTTGATGGTTCGAACCTCTTTGATTGATGTAAAAGAGGGGGATGTTGTTACCTTACTTGGTGGTGAAGATTTACTTTCGGCTACTGAAATTGCATCTTTAGGAGATACAATTACAAATGAATTATTTAGCCGATTAGGGGAAAGACTTGGTAAAGATACACGCAAAGTGTGTAAATAGGTATCTTTTCTAAGTTTTTTTATTTTCTTCTTATACAGAAAAGGTATATTTTAATGCCTATATTCCTTTTAATGAATTTGAAAAAATCTCATAAAATAAAAGTAGGAGGGAAGATACAATGAATGTAATACCAAATGTTTCTCCAAAAGTATTTTCCTTCAGTGCAATCGTGGTAGGCTATTTATTAATAGATGATTTGACTGCGAATGAGCAAAATGCCCTTGGAAACTGGTTAATGCTTACAGCACAGGTTTTATGTACCAATGCTTTTTATAAACAAGTGCAAGCAGATAGGGGTACAACAGGAAATAATAAAGAACCTTCTACAGAAGAGACCATAGAAGTTTTAAAGAAGATGGTATGTGCTATGCAAACAGAAATTGACGAATTAAAAAATCGTCTTTAAAAATATAAAAAAACTAGATTTTAAATATCTAGTCAAATTATGCTTTTTTGTTCTTTTTTCTTGGTAAATCTTTACAAGTATCTATAATGATTTCCCTTACTTGATCTTGAAAATAGCTTTCATCTACAAAATACATTGGTTTAGCTCCTTTATAAGGAATAACTTCGGGCAAATTGTATTTTTTATTACTGTCTACTCGCTTTATAAGAAGCTGATTATCATAAATACCACCAAATAGAATATCATCATAATATAAAAGGTATTCTCCCATCATAGATTTACAATTAATGGGCTTTAGCATATGTAGTTGTTCTATTATAAAATCTTTATATTCTTTTGTTGTTGACACAGAATCAAATCCTCTCTAATTAACAAGCTATAGTTAAAATATTGTTATTGTTATCAAAAATAGCAAATTCAGATCTTCCATAGAATGTTTGATGTATTTCTTTGGCAATCTTTACTTTATCTTTTAAACAATCATATAGTTCTTCTACGTTTTGAACGACTATAAATAAAGTAAAACTTGGTTTAATTTCCTCTGTTTTTAACGTAGGATATTCCTGAATTAATTCCTCTTTTGCTTCAAACATGATGGAAACAGAATCCTTCTTTACAATGGCAAAATTCAGTGTTTCTCCTTTTTCTGGTACTGTGAGTACTACTTCAAATCCTAAATTTGTTGTATAGAAATCGATGGTTTCTTTTACATTCTCCACCATAATATTTGGTGTAATCTCTTTATACATATTCTCTCCTCCTTATTCCATTATACAAGATCAAGAATTATTCGTATTGTAAAAAAAGGACATTATTCTTTATAATTTTCTAATAGTTGGATAGGGGATATTCCTGTATATTTTTTTATTTCTTTAATAAAATGGGATTGGTCATAAAAACCACAGTAGTGTGCTATTGCAGAAAGTCCTTCTTTTTCTTCTAATAAAAGAGTTAAACATAAATGAAGTCGTAAAATATTAAGTAGTACTTTTGGAGAGACGCCATAATACTTTAAAAAAATGCGGTATAGCTGTCGTTTGTTATATCCAAAGCTTTGTGCAATGGCAGAGACTGTTTTTTCTACTGGGTTTTCGTATAGTTCATCTACAATTTTTATCCATTTTGCATCAGGATGATTTTTTATCTTTTGTATTAAATACTCTTTAAATAAAGTTAATCTATCTTCTTCATTGCAAGAAAATATCACATTCAAATCATTATTGTTTTCAATAGCAGAAAAAGGGATTCCGTGATCCATTACTTTAGTCGCTTCTATATGAAAAATTGTATAGAAAGCACTGGGCTTAAAACGGACTCCCATATAGTCCACTTCTTCTCTTAGGGTAAGGAATGCAGTATCTTTACTAAATCCTGAAAAACAAATTGTTTTGGTTTTAAAATCAATTACAATATCAATACATGCATCTGGTAAAACTAAATTATAAATTGTCTTTTCCAATTTACTTTTTGATTTCATTTGCCATATACACATACAATATTCTTCTAATTCTTTTATATGATGTTCTGTATAGTTTATATACTTTTGAAATGGTTTATCTAATAAATAAGGAATTTGTTTTGGATAATACATAAAAATACCTCCTCGTATATTTTTAAGGTTTATAATCGTTTGATTTTTCTTAATAAATCCATTATATCGTAATTCTTCATGCATGAAAAGAAATCGTACCATTTTATTAGTTTTTTATTCTTTATGAAATGATTTAGGTATATACAACCAACTTTATTCCTATATGTATTTCAGATAAAAAATGAAAAAAACATACTTTATATAAATTTAGAACATAATATAAGGAGAACAGTTATTGTTTCCATATTTTCAAGAACAATTCTTTGTTATGAAGTAAAATGATAAGTCCTAATGATTATACAACCAACATTTTTTACAAATTCTATATGAATAAAGCAAAATTAGCTATGAATGGTAATTCGAACACTTTAGAATTTTAAAAAAATGTGCAAGACTGTATTGTCAAACACAATGAAATGTGGTATATTGATGTTGTTCAAATTTGATGGCGATGTAGCTCAGTTGGCTAGAGCGTCCGGTTCATACCCGGAAGGTCGTGGGTTCGACCCCCTCCGTCGCTACCATAAGTATTTACCCGTTGTTTTCAACGGTTTTTATTTGTTTAAGATAGATTATGGGTATCATCATTAACGAGCATTAGTTTATAAAATAACTGATAATTTCGTCCGTGGGTAGCAAAAAGGTAACAAAAAAAGAATAAAAAAACAGCTATTTTAGCAAATTAACTGTCTGTAGAAGATTTTCTAAATCCTTGTGGGTGTATCCATCTTTTGTGATGTCTTTTACGATATGACCCATTATTAGTTTTACACATAACTCATTAGCTCCTAATAAATCCATTTTAGTGGCAAAATAGTGTCTTCCATCGTGAGGTAGATGTTCCATACCTAAATTATCAATAGTCTGCTTAAACCGTGGCAAATAGGCTCTATATGCCATTTTATTGTTTCCATTCATGATAAGATATTCATTATTAACATTATACCTTTTCTGTATTAAAGGTAGTATTGCATCAGCAATAGGAATAATCCTATCAATTCCAGCTTTAGTTTTAATCCCACCAATCATATATTTTTTGGCGAGATGAACATTTTCAATTCTAATTTGCAAGAGTTCGCTAGGACGCATAGATGTATAACAACATATTAAAATAGTATCTACTAAATCTAGTTTTGAACATTTTAGTATTGGCATTTATAGCTACTTTCTAAATTCTTTAATTCTATTTTAACATTTTTCTTATCTTTTGATTAGTTTCGAGACAACCCTAGTATTAAGACTTTTTTATCTCATCCTTTAAGCTGTGAACAGTTACTTATTTTCAATAGAAAAGTAATTGGTTAGGTTGCGGACAAAGTCTTCCTCATGTTATAATATTTGCTAATGGAGGTTTTAATTATGCTTTATTTTAGAAAAAATGACAATGTAATTGAAAAATATCAAGTTGATTTTGATAAAGAGGAAATGGAAGAATTAAAGAAGAGAATTATAGATAATTGCAGTTTTATAGAACATAAGGAATATAAAAGTGATTATTTCCCAAGATTTACTGACGAAATTATTAAAAATTTCAGATGTACGTCTACTAGAGAAAAAAATGAATATTTTGAGGAGATAAGAGAAATTGATCTATATAGTTATGATCAATATAATCCACCATATTTAGTTGAATTAATAAATAGACTTCTACAAAATGATTCAAAAGTTGTAGATGAAATATTTAATTATGATGTTTCTACCAAATTATCTATAGATGACAAAATTAATTCGGTAAATCAAGAATTTATCAAAATTAATCCTGAGAATATAACAAAAAGAAAAGCAAAACTAAAAGAAATAGAAGATTTACTAAAGGCAAAAGAATTAAACAAAGGGCAGCAAAGTATAGATTTATATTACACGCAACTAATAGGATTAATTAAATTTGAATTAGTTGATTCACTTTCAATTAGTGAGCTAAATAGAGTTGAAACCTTTTTAGAAATCGAATTAGCAAATAAAATAATAGTTGATGATTCTGGTGAAAAGGCGTGTGTAAAATCATTTGAAAAAAAATGATTTATTAAAGTAGCAAAAGATTATTGCTACCTTTTCTGTTATTTTGTAAACTGTGTTTAGTGATTAGTTTTTAATTGCAATTCCTAAGATTACTAATATACCATTTGTCTATACAGTGAGGCTGATTCTCACATACCTCAAAATATGGTTTGCTCCTTTTTTCTTTTTTATAGCTCAAAGTATTTGATATTATGGACCTTTCCTTGAGGTGAAATTATTTGAACTTAATCATAGAAATTTTAAAATCTCCTTGGGAATGGATATTGGTTTGCTAGAAAGTTATAAGATAGTTATTTATAGATAGAAAACTAGGAAACAAAATGGTTGATACAGACAAATCTTTTTTAACAAAAATTGGATGTTTTTCTAGAAAAATGTGTTAAAATAAAGAAAATATTCATATAACTAAGCAGTGCTTATTAATGGAGAAATGTAAAAGAGGTAGTAAAAATTGACAAAGAAAAAAAGAAAGAGAAAATTGAAAAAGAAAGTGAAAATCATAGGGTTTCTTCTGTTACTTATTCTGTGTATATTTTTGTGTGTGTTGGCATATAGGAGTAGAAGAAAAGAAAATCCATCTTCAAAGAAAGAGGAAACGCCAGTTTATGTATATAAGGAATCCGTATTTCCAAATCTTGTGTTTGATGTACCAGTACATACCGATTTAATTGAAGAGCATACAAGCGCTAGACCAGGTATAAAAAGAATTATTAAATATATAGTTATTCATGAAACAGACAACTTTGAAAAAGGGGTAGGTGCTTCGAACCATGCGGCCTATTTAAAAAATAACAATACATCTGCAACTTCTTGGCATTATACAGTAGATGATAAAGAAATCTATCACCATATGCCCGATGATGAAATTGCTCATCATGCAGGTGATGATACTGGGAATGAATATGGAATTGGAATCGAATTATGCGTAAATGTAGATGGTGATTTTGAAAAGACATTTGAAAATGGAGCTAAATTGGTTGCCTATTTATTAAAGGCATATGATTTAAGTATCGATAATTTAAAAACACATCATGATTTTTCAGGAAAAGATTGTCCACATTCTATTTTAGAACAAAATCGATTAGGAGAGTTTAAAAGAAAAGTGAAATACTATTTATCTTTGTAAAAGAAGAAAATAATAAAAATAAAAGGGGATTCTATTTTAGAATTTCTCTTTTTTCATATAATGTATTATGGATAATATACAGGAAAGACTGAAAGAAATCAAAATAGAGAACTGGATATGGGTTATCTATATTGGAATTATTCTTTTAAGTTGGTATGCAAATAGTAAGGAAAAGCATTTTTTTCTATATAATGATGAACAAAGTCGAAAACAATATCAAGAAATATCAATATTTATCTTTGCAGTTCTATTAATTATTTACGGCTATTTTACCAAAGATAGCTATAAAGATGTACAGGAACTAACAAGTGCAGATTCACAAAAAAAGCAGACGCTTACTTACATGTCATTTATTGGTTCTGTCCTTATCTTAATTAGTGGTATTCTCTTTTTGATTATCGCGATTGAAGATGAAAATATTGATACAGAAATTGCTTTTAGCTAAAAAACATTTTTATAGAAATGGTTCACATTTTAGGTATGTAAGAACATTTGGATACACATAGATTGGCTATATATAAACTTTGCGAATAAAAAAAGATAGAGAATACATAATAAAAAGGGAGGACAATATGAAAGAAACAAATGAACTTTTAGAACATATCTATAAAGATGCAGCTATGGGAAGATATACTAGTATGCAGTTAGCAGAGGATTTAAAAACAAAGGATAATAAAATTAAGAACGCCTTAGAAGACATTGTAAAAGAATACAAAAATTTTGAGAAAAAAGCCAAAGATTCTCTTAAAAATAATACACCGACAGAAGAAAGTTTTATGGCAAAAATGATGGCAAAAAGGGGAATAAAAAAAGAAGTAGAGAAGGATAATAGTGATAGTGCGATTGCAAAAATGCTCATTGAGGGTTTAACGATGGGTTCTTTAGAAGTTGAGGCAAAGATTAAGGACTATGAAAAAGAATCTTCCCATGAAACTTTAAAATTAGCCAAAGACTTTTTGAAATTTCAAGAAAAGGCAATTGAAACGTTAAAAAAATATTTGTAATGAAAGGGGCAAGAAAGCTCCTTTTTTTGTATCTTCTTTCATAGAATAGTAGGGGAGGAATTTATGCGAAAAACTTCAATCATTCTTTTAACATACAACAATTTAGAATATACAAAAGCTTGTTTAGAAAGTATCTTTACTTATACAGAAAAAGATACATATGAACTGATTGTTATTGATAATGCTTCGACAGATGGAACAAGAGAATACTTGGTAAGCAATAAAAGAATTCGGGTTATTTTAAATCAAGAAAATGTTGGCTTTCCAAAGGGATGCAATCAAGGAATTGCACTGGCTAATCCTGAAAACGACATTTTACTTCTAAACAATGATACTGTTGTGACAAAAAACTGGCTTACCAATTTAAAACTTTGCTTATATAGCGATGAGAAAATAGGTGCAGTAGGTCCCATTTGTAATCAACATGAAAATAGACAAGGAGTATCGTTTACTTATAACGATTTAGAGGAAATGCAAGCTCTTGCTTTAGAAAATAATGTTTCAAATAAAGAAAAATGGGAAGAAAAAGTATTTTTAATTGGGTATTGCCTTTTAATAAAAAGGGAAGTCATCCATACGTTAAAACAACTAGATGAAGCGTATACACCAGGATATGTGGAAGATAATGATTTATCTTTACGTATCTTAAAATTAGGGTACAAACTTATGTTATGTCATGATACATTTATTCATCATTATTTAGGAACTTCCTTTAGGAAAGACCTAAGTAAATTTTATCCTATTTTAAATAAAAATCGAAACTATTTTAAAAAGAAATGGGGTTTTTCTACTGCCTCATTTGATGAAAGAAAAGTAGCCTCTTATCCTTTATTAGAACCATGCGAAAGTATACTAGAAGTGGGTGCTGGAATTGGCGTTTCTTTAAAAGAAATGATGTATCAAATACATCCATCTAAGGTAGAAGGTGTGGAATATGATAAGGCAATGCGAAAAATTGCTTCTATGTCTTTTCCTATGTATGCGAATTTAAAAAACATAAAAAATACATATCATACCATACTTATTGGTGATTTTTTGGAAACAGTGAAAAATCCTTTGACATTCTTACAAAAAATACATCGTTTTTTAAAAAAAGATGGAACACTCCTTTTAGAAATTCATAATATAGCTAGTATAAAGACAATTACTTCCTTATTACAAGGAAACTTTTATAGGGAGGAATACACGCACCGCAATTTTTTTACTTTAAAAGATATGCAATCTCTTCTTCTAAAAGCAGGGTACAAAGATATAGAAGTATATTCTTGGTATGAAACATTGAATGAAGAAGAAGAAAAAAATTTAGAATTACTTATGAAAAAGGAAGAATCGATGTATCGATATACGTACTATACCATTCGATGCAAAAAAGATAAATGCAGTTAGGAAAGGGGACAAAACCCCTTTTTATGTGTAATTTTCACACTAATGCAATGATTGAAAATGGAAAAGAAATATGTTAGAATAAAAATAGTTTGAATTTGGAGTAGGTTGTATGAATAAAAAGTTGGCGATATATGTATATTTATTTTTTACAGCATCGATATTAGGTTGGATAGGCGAAGTTTTCTTTGGGCTACTTATTAACCACAAATTAGTAAATCCGGGGACTCTTTGTGGTATGTGGTGTCCTATCTATGGGGTTGCTTGTGTGTTGATTGCTCTTGTGTTTAAAAAAGAAGATAATAAAATTAAAAATTTTTTTAAGATAGTGATTATTTCTTTAGTGGTTGAATATATAAGTGCCTTTATTTCTGAAGAATTTTTTGACCATCGTTTATGGGACTATTCAGATTTCTTTTTAAATTTTCAAGGTAGAATATGTCTTTCTATGGGAATCTTATTTGGAGTCATTGGTCTTGCCTTTTCCTATTTTCTCTTGCCAAAAATGATTGCCTTTTATGAGAAAAATAAAAAACAGTGTATTTGTATGAATTATGTGTTGTTGTTTCTTTTTCTTACAAATATTGTAATTGAATGCATTATTTAGGAGGCTTTTATGGAGTATCGAGATTTATATAATGAAGATAGAATTCCTCTTTTTAAAACGATAAAAAAAGGAGAAAAACCAGAGAAGGGCATGTATTATGTAAGTGTGGTTATAGCTTTAGAAAATACAGATGGAACCTTTCTTTTACAAAAACGTTCTTTACAAAAGGGAGGACTTTGGGGAACTATATCAGGACATCCCAAAAGTGGAGAAACCTCTTTAGAAGGAATGTTAACGGAGATTAAAGAAGAGATGGGGTTAGAAATACAAAAAGAGAAAGTTAAATTATTTAAAACCATTCAAACAAAGGATGATTTTGTGGATTTTTATTATGTAAAATGCTTTGTTCCAGAGGAGAAGATTAAACTGCAAGAGGAGGAAGTGACAGATTATATGTTTGCTTCTAAAGAAAAAGTATTGGAATTAATTGAAAGACAAGAATTTCATAAAAAACATGCTGAGATGATGAAAACTTGTTTTGCATATTTAGAAAATGGCCTACTGTTTGAATAGAGTAGCTATTTTTTAGTGTTACGGAAATGAGAGGTTATATGGATACATGGCAAAGAACAAAGTCTTTATTAAAGGAAGATTATAAAAAAATACAAAATATAACAGTGCTTATTTTGGGCCTTGGAGGAGTAGGAAGCTATGTTGTGGAGAGTTTAGCGAGACTTGGGGTTAAGAAACTCATTTTAGTAGACTATGATACAATTGACCCTACAAATATCAATCGGCAAATAGAAGCACTGCATTCTACTATTGGACTTTATAAAGCAGATGTTTTAAAAACGCGCGTTAAGGATATTCATCCCACTTGTGAGGTGAAAGTGATAAAGGAAAAAATCACAATAGAAAATATAGGAATTTTGTTTTCTGAAAAAATTGATTTTTTAGTAGATGCCTGTGATACAGTATCTGTAAAAAAAGAAATTATGAGAATGTGTGTTAAAAAGAATCAGAGATTTATTTTGAGTATGGGAACGGCTAATAAACTCGATCCTACTAAATTAAAAATTATGGATTTAAAAGATACAACTTATGACCCACTTGCTAAAATCCTTAGAAAAGAAGCGAGAAAAGAAAAAATATATAAAAAGATTCCTGTTGTTTGTTCGGATGAGATTCCTATAAAAACGATAGAAAATACACTTGGTTCTGTATCCTTTGTTCCTTCCGTTGCAGGTTTACTCATTACAAGTTATATTACTTCGGAGGTGCGAAAGTGGAAAAGCTAGAAAAACTTTTTTCTTCTTTAGAGGGAAGAATTTTGTGTTATGGAATTATGGAAGAAAATTACCTAACTTGTATTCAGAAAAATAAAAAGATAGAAGAATGTTTTCTTTTAAATTCTACTGATTTAAAGAGGAATGAAAAAGGGGGAAGGACGAGAAAAATTTCTCCTAAAACATTTCTGAGGCGATTTGGAAAAAAGAGTATGGATATTTTAGTTATTAATGAGGAAGAGTTAGGAAACTTAGAAAAGCGGCTGATTTCCCTTTTTATAAAAGTAACAAAAACAAGAATTTATATTTATCATATTTCTGATTTGGAAAAAGTAAAAAAAAGATATAAAAGGTATCATGGAAACTGTAAAGATAGAAAAGACTATTTAGAGGTGGATATTACAAAGACGAGGCAAAATGCATTTATGGATAAAGTGTATTATGTATGGGATAGTTGTATTGATGTTATTGATTTAATCAGTGATTTTTTAGTAAGCTAATTTTTGCTTGTATAAATGATAACTTCATGGTACAATGAATGTATATTCATAAGGGTAATTTTGGAAAAGAGGAAGTATGAGAATAATAGGACTTGATCTAGGAACGCGAACGCTTGGTATTGCGATTTGTGATAAAACAGAAACCATTGCTACATGGTATACCACTATCCGTTTTATGGAAGAGGACTATGCGAGTGCTTTAAGGGAATTAAAAAAAATAATTGAGGAAGAACAAGTCGAAATGATTGTTTTAGGATTACCAAAGAATATGAATAATAGTGTTGGAGAAAGTGCAGTACGGACACTTAATTTTAAGAAAGAATTAGAAGAACAGTTTCATCTTCCAGTAGTTATGCAGGATGAAAGACTTTCTACTGTGGAGGCCAATCATTGTTTAATTGCGTCAGATTTGTCTAGAAAAAAACGTAAAAAGAAAGTTGATGGGGTTGCTGCAAGTATTATTCTTCAAACCTATTTAGATAAAAGAAAGGTGGACATGCATGGAAGAGAAGATGACATTTAAAGTATTTGATGATAATGGGAAAGAAATTGAGTGTGAGGTATTATTTACCTTTGAGTCAGATGAAACACATAAAAATTATATTGTTTATACTGATAATACACTAGATGAAGAAGGCAATACAAAAGTATATGCTTCTATTTATACACCAGGGCAAGAGGAAACAAAGCTAGAACCAATTACAACAGAAGCAGAATGGGATATTATTGAAAAAATTCTTGGCGAATTACAAGAGGAAGCAAAAAAGGCAGTGGAGGAGAGCGGGCAAGAATAGGCTCGTTTTTGGTGTGTTATGAAACGAAGAATAAGATATGGGCGAGTTGTGCTTGCTATTATAATTTTTTTCCTTTTTCTCCTTATTTGTGCATTCGTAGGAATTTATCTTTTTTATACTACAAATATAAAAAGTGTTTCTAAGGAAAGTGAGAAAGTAACATTTACTGTTGCGAGTGGAAGTACCTATAGTAGTTTGGCTACCTCTTTAAAAGAATCTAATTTAATTAAATCAGAATTCGCATATAAGATTTATTTAAAATTAAATGAAGTAAAACCTTTACAAGCAGGGACATATGCATTGAATAGAAATATGTCTGTAAAACAGATTTTAGAGGTTCTTGGAAGTGGAAGCACAGAAAATCCAGATGCGATTCGAATTACGTTTAAAGAAGGACTTGTTGTATCGAAGGTTGCGAAAGTAATCGCAGAAAATACAAATCATACAGAAGAAGAGTTTTATAAAGTGATTACAGATACAACGTATTTGAAACAGTTAATTAATAAATATTGGTTTTTAACTGAGGATATATTAAACAAGGAGATTTATTATGCTTTAGAAGGGTATTTGTATCCAAATACGTATGAGTTTGCAAATAAAGACGTAAAGATTGAAACAATTGTGGAAAGTATGTTAAACAGTATGGAAAAGAACTTAGAACCATATAAAGAAAAAATGGAAGCTAGTACATATTCCATTCATGAAATCATTACCCTAGCATCTATGATTCAGTCTGAAGGAAATAATGTAGATGATTTTAGAAAAATGGCTAGTGTCTTTTTAACTCGTCTATCAAAAAAGATGAAATTACAAAGTTGTGCTTCAGCTTATTATGGGGAGAAAAAAGTAATGGGGGTAGACGAATTTGAAGATGCATATTTAAAAAGTAATAGTTATAATACGTATGTAATTGCGGGTCTTCCAGTAGGACCAATTTCTTCTCCAGGAGTAGACGCAATCGATGCAGTTTTAAATCCAAGTGATAGTAAATACTTATATTTCGCATCCGATAAGAATATGAAAGTTTATTTTTCAGAAACTTATCAAGAACATCAAAAAACAATTAATGAATTAAAAAAGGCAGGAAATTGGTATGGTTCCTAGTATAGAAGAGCTAGAAGTATATGCAAAAGAAAACCATATTCCGATTATGTTAAAAGATGGAATTAACTATATGCTTACTTATATTAAAGAAAATCATGTGAAAAATATTTTAGAAATAGGAGCAGCAATTGGATATTCTGCGATATGTATGTGTCTTGTAGATGATGATATTCATGTTACAACAGTAGAAAGAGATGAAGAAAGGTATAACGAAGCAGTAAAAAATATCAAGAATTTCCATTTAGAAGAGCGCATTACAATTTATTATCAAGATGCTTTTACCTTAGAATTAAATGATTTATTTGATTTAATTTTCATTGATGCTGCAAAAAGTCAGTACATTAAATTCTTTGAAAAATTTACACCATTATTAAAAGTAGGTGGAGTGGTATTTTCAGATAACCTCAATTTTCATGGATTAATCTATACAACGGAGAAGATTGAAAGTAGAAATGTTCGAGGATTGGTTCGGAAATTAAAGGATTATATTTTATTCTTAGAGGAGAATACCATGTTTGATACAGAATTTTATGATATTGGGGATGGAATTAGTATTAGTAAAAAAAGAGGGTGACCTCTTTTTTTACTATAAAAATGGTTTAGAAAATACCTAAATGGTTTCCATCAACTTCTTTAGTTCTTTAATAGATAAAGAGGTTGCTTTACTTACTTGCTCTATGGGAGTTCCCATCTGTAAAAGATTTTTTGCTGTTTTTTTAATTCCTTTTTTCATTCCTTTTTCTTCCGCAAGTATTCTCTCAGATGCAATTATCTTTTGTGCATGTTCTTCTGGACTAATCCAGTTATCAATACTAAACCCTTTAAATGCTTCACTCCATTTAATCAATTCATCCATATAATCCCTCACAATCTTATCATCACTTATTTTTTCTAATTCTTTTGGTTTTAAAAATAACATCATAATGTATTTATATTTTTGTATCTCGTATGCACTATTAGTATACCATAATTTTTTTAAATATGTCATATTAAACTCATATATTTTAAAATTTGAAAGTAATCGGTACTTCGAATCATTTAAATCACATAATCCATAACAAAATTCAGGCTTATTTATACGCATCCCAAAAGTAAAATTGATTTGAATGACTTGCTTATTGTTTAAATAAGATTCTCCTACCTTTGTTGTATGATTATAGATTGTAAATAAATAAGTCGTATTTCTCATTTTCGTATAGTCATTATTCTTGCTATTTACTTCGATATTTACTAATCCTATATTTGCAGTTAAAAATGCATCTACTCTTTTTGATTTAACATGTGCATTATCAGTAATTAATTCTGTATTTTCTACCACAACATGATCTATTTTTTCCTTTAGGACTGCCTCTAATAGAGCCGTCAATAAATGGCGATTCTTTTCATTTAAAAATATATCTTTAAAAGCTTTATCATCCATTCCTGTATAAATCTTATGTTTCTTCCTTGCCATAATAGATCAGCTCCTAACTACACTATAACAAAGAAGAAAATCCATGTAAAATGAAGGATTCTAAGTTTTTGAAAGCTATTCTTGACTGTTTCTTTTCTTTTGAACACATATTTAATAGATTCCTTTATTTAAATCTACAAATAAAGGAAGTTTGATAAAATGAATCATTTTATCAATTAAAGGAATTATTTCTGTATCTATTTTTGTACTTATAAATACAATTATCTTGAACAGTCATATTTTACCTTGTTACTCACAAATTTTGTAATAGAGCCAATATTTTTATGATTTTTATTCAATTTTCTAATCTATACAATATTTACATATTTTTCCTAATAAAAGATTTATTCATCTTTACAGTAGTGCTGAAAAGTATTATAATAACACCTAATTTGGAGGTGAATTCATGGAGAATTATTTAACTTGGGAGGATGTAAAACGGTTTATTCGAGGAAGTTTTAAACATGCTGTATTTTTAGAAGTATATTTAGATAGCATATTTAAAAGCAAGTATATGAAAAAGGACTATAAAAAAGGGGTGCAAGAATTAAAGAAAAAAGCATTAGAGTCATTTGCAGATATTCCAGATCCTTTAAAACAATATGATGGCATTGTTAGTTTATTTCAAAAGAAAGATGGAGTACATTTTCAGTTAGATGTGAATCTTTTTATTCAAAGTGTAATAAATGTTTATGAAATAAAGCCGTTTTCTAGTCAAAGACGTACAGATGTAGCAAGACTTTATTATGGAGAACATATAGAAGAATATATTATGGAAGTAAAGAAGATGCTTAAAGAAATTAAAGCAGATTATAACAAGGAATTGAATAGTGAAAGCATCATTCCCATAAATAGAAATAATCTATTAGAAGGAAGACATGTAGTCAATTGGATGATACGTAATTTGGAATCATTAGTAGAAGAATATGGTTTAGAAGTTTCTGAGGATATGTTATCTTATTTTGATCAGGAAAAACTGTTACTTCTTATTGTGCAAGGTGTGTCTGCTTCTGTTAGTTTAATCGTAGAAAATGATAAGAAAATGATAACACCCGATTTTGCATTTGTACAAAATTATTGTAGGTATATACGATACCGAAGAAAAGAAAATGAAGATTTTAATCCAAAATATGTCGTAAAAGAGGGAAATGAAGCACAAAGACAAGGAATTATTTATGCATTAGATATTTTAAAGCACAAAGAACAATTTTGTGCAAGTATACCCGAATTTGATTTAAGTTTATTTGGATTTCAAAGTGATGAAGAAATGCTTCAGACATGTCTAACAGATTTAAATGAAAAAATAGAAAACAAAAGGCGAGAAGAAGTACGAAAACAAAAAATAGAGGAATTTCGAAAAGGAATTGAACTTAGTTGGGAGTTTATCCCTAAAGCGGGAAAGGGTTTTGGAACATTAACAGGAATAAGTAGAGACAAAAAAGCAAATAAAGAAAAACAAGAACAACAAGTAAAAAAGGAAATTTTATTAGAGAAAAAATTAGATTTATTTAAAGATCTACCTTATGTAGCAGTTCTTCAAGGAACCAATCGCCTTGAAGGGTATATGGCGTTTGTATTTGCAAATGGAAAAGTCATTTTTGAAAAGTTTTATAAAAAGACAAGATATGGGCTTGTTCCAACAATAAATGAAGCCATTTATGTAATCAATATTGCTTATTTTAGTGAGCTATCAAAGGGAGAAAAAGGAGATATACGTTCATTCATAAAAGAAGGAATTGACCCAGATGCTAGAGTGATTAATCACTCTTCCAACTTTAGAAAAAAAGTTGAAAGAGAAGTAGATGGTATAGAATATAATGATACTATACTTGCTTATATCGAGTCTTTAGTAAGTTCTATACAAAAGGAAAAAGAAAATGTGAAAAAATGAGGGAATATATAGAAAATAATCGAGAAGTGTTAGAAGAATTACTCTATATTGATAATCAGATTATGGGAGATACACTTACGATAGAAAATCTTCTAAGTGGAGTAGAGAGTTATATTCCTTATTCTTTTAAAAATAGTTTATTCTTTTATGACGGGGATCCATGTATTACCTTAAAACTGATGAATAGCAATATAGAAGACTCGGTTTTTTATCCAGGGTATTCGTATTTAGGAGTCAATCGTTTCTTAACAAACTTTAAAGAAAATATCAGATTAAGCATGCTTAAAACGGATGTGTTTTATGAAGAAAATCAACATCAATTTGATCACATTATAGTACTTCAGTCTGAAGTGCTATTTGAAGAAGTAAAGAAAAATTATAAAAATGCTTTATTTATTGCCCTTTAGAAACTAGGAAATCCTAGTTTTTTAAAATTTGTTAAAAATGATAGGAATTTTATTTTATTTTTGATACAATGAAGCTGGAAGTGAAAGTATGAAAAAAATAATGATTGCTCCAAAAAATAAAGACATGATTTTAAAAACAATGGATAAAGTAGATGCTTATTTACTTGGAGTTGAAAATTTTAGTGTGAATGTACCTTGTTCTTTTTCTCTTGAAGAGATTAAAGAGATAAAAGACATTTTAAAAAAACAAAAGAAAGAAATATTTTTAAGTTTAAATAAAAATATGTTTTCTTCGGATTTACAAAATTTAGAAGTCTGTTTAGAGAAAATAGAAGAACTTTTTATTGATGGTATTTGTTTTTATGATGTGAGTATTCCATCCATTATGAAAAGAAGAAACTTTAAAACACCACTCGTTTGGAGTCAAGAACACTTTACTACCAATTATTTGACAATGAATTATTGGTTCGACTCTGGGGTAACGTTTACGCAACTTTCGAATGAAATCACAAAAGAAGAAATTGATGAAATTCGAAAAAATACAAAAATGAAATTAATTAGTCAAGTATTTGGCTATATTCCTATGTTTTATAGTAAGCGGTCCCTTGTTACAAATTATAAAAAGGTGTTTTCCTTAGAAGAAAAAAGCGATATCTATTATATGGAACAAGAGGGAAA
This sequence comes from uncultured Bacilli bacterium, assembly GCA_948629335.1. Lineage (GTDB taxonomy): Bacteria > Bacillota_I > Bacilli_A > RF39 > UBA660 > CATOJL01. The sequence goes on along the minus strand of CAPHZB010000013.1, from coordinate 3,792 downwards.
AAAATATCCACTAAGGGAGATTGGAACTTCTTTTGAAGGATACTATGCTGATATTTTAAATGCATATTTGGAAGTGGATACACTTTCTGTTGATTATTTACTCTTTAATAGTTTTTTGATAGAAGAGGAATCATTTATAGAAGTGCTTCGTTGTTACAGGGAAAAAGACAAAGAAAGTTTAGAAAAACTGTATCCACTTGACAATGGATTTTTCCATACAAAAACAGTATATAGGGTGAAAGATTTATGAGAAAACCAGAATTATTAGCTCCAGCAGGAGATTTAGAACGTTTAAAATGGGCCATTGATTATGGGGCAGATGCTGTTTATATTGGAGGGCCTTCTTTAGGACTTCGCGCCAATGCGAAAAATTTTACCTTTGAGGAAATAGAAGAAGGAGTGCAATATGCTCATGCAAGAGGAAAGAGAGTATTTGTTACCATCAATATTGTTTTACATAATGCAGAAATTCATGAAGTAGATCATACCTTAGAAGAATTAAAAAAAATAGGGGTTGATGCAATCATTGTAAGTGACCCAGCTATTATGAAGATAGCTTTAGAAAAGAAAATAGAAGTCCATGTTTCTACACAACAATCTACTCTCAACTATGAAGCGTGCAAATGGTGGTACGACATGGGAGTGAAACGAGTGGTTTTAGGAAGAGAAGCAACCAAGAAGGAAATCTTAGAAATAAGAGAAAAACTTCCTGAACTTGAAATTGAATGTTTTATTCATGGAGCGATGTGTGCAGGAGTAAGTGGGCGATGTGTGTTATCCAATTTTTTTACAAATCGAGATGCGAACAGGGGAGGTTGTGCTCAGATTTGTCGGTGGGATTTTCACTTATGGAGTGAAGGAAAGCAGTTAGAAGGCGAAAAGCCATTTACATTTTGCTCAAAAGATTTGTCCATGTTGTCCTTTCTGCCAAACATGATAGATATGGGAATTACTTCTTTTAAAATAGAGGGAAGAATGCGTTCCATCTATTATATTGCTACTGTTTTACATATATATAGAAGAGTAATTGATGATTATTGTGACTTTCCAAATACATATACTTATCCTATAGAATATGAAAAAATTTTACGAAATTGTGCAAACAGGGATTCTGTTCCTCAGTTTATGAACGGTGTGAATGATGAGACAATGGGATATTATAATGGAAGAGAAGAAGTATCGAATCAAGATTTTTTAGGTATTGTTTTATCATATGATAAGGAAACAAAGATGGCTCTAGTAGAAGAGAGAAACTATTTTGAATTAGGGGATGAGATTGAGATTTTTGGTCCTAAGACAGAAACTTTTTCTATGAAAATTGAAAAAATTATTGATGAAGACAATAAAGAAATTTCTGTTGTAAGACATCCTAGACAGGTTGTTCAAATACAAGTGAGTAAAGAAGTGAAAGAAAAAGATATTATAAGGAAAAGACTTTTGTAGAAAAAGAAATTGACGAATTTTACCAAAATTTGACAAATCGACTATATGTGTTAAAATAAGGGGCAATATGAAAAGAGGGGGGAGTTTATGAACGTAATATTTGATATTGATGGAACTATAACTAAGGAAACAGAGTTTATGTTAAAATATGCACCAAGGTATTTAAGAAAAAAATTTAATACAGAGTTTAGGGTAGTACATCCAAATGGGTATGATGTTAGCGAAGTATTTGGTGTTGGGGAGTTTTTAACACAACTTGGATATGGGAGAGAAGATGTAGAGGAAAAGACAAAAAAAATAAATTCTGGGTTTTGGAATAAGAATTTTATTAAGTATATGTTTTATCCAATAAAAAGCGATGCAAGGAAAATTGTTAATGATTTAAAAGAAAAAGATTGTAAGATTACATTTGCTAGCTTGAGAGGAAAACGCACAAAAGAGAATGAAACTTATAAAGATACATTTATTCGAACAAAGGTTGTTCCATTTTTGACAAAAATGCAATTAAGAATAAATCATATTGCTTATGATGATGTTATTTTAGTGGAAGACAACATGGAAAAAATAAATATTGCACGAGAGAAAGCAGCCAAAATAATTTTTGATGATAATGTGCAAGTATTAGAGAATGTGGATGAAAGTATGATTCCTGTTTGCATTAAAGAACCTCATAATGAACTTGTCCAATTTAAGAATGATAATGTGATAAGAATTGCATTAGAATATGAGGAAGTGTTTCAATTGATGAAGAAAAAGAAATTGATAAAACGGACTAATTCTTATATGAGTAATTTGAAAAATTTGACAATCTATCAAAAACTGGGAACAGAGATTATGTATAGGATTGTTAGAAATATTGGGAAAGGGTTTGTTTTGAAAAAATATAATCCGTTTATTATAGGAGAAGAAAATCTACCTAAGGAAAAAGGGGCAGATGTATTTATAGGAAATCATAGAAATATAAAGGATCCACTCATAACAATAGTAAGCTTGAAAAATCCAACCCATTTTGCGGCTCTTAAAAGGATGTTCGAATATCATGAAAATATGTTTGGGACAGTTGGAAAAAATATGGGCACTTTGGTAACAACTTTATTTGTTAAATCAATAGGAGCATTGCCAATAGCTAGGTCAACAGATACAGATTATGTTATGACAAATCTGCAAACATTTAAGTACGTAGATGAGTATTTAGAAAATAAGTCAGCTTTTGCTATTTATCCTGAGGGAACTTTAAATAGAAATCCAGAAAAGGACGGAAATATATTACCACTTAAATCAGATTATGCTTTTAAAATAGCAGAAGATGGAAAAGGAATTGTAAGGCCCGTTGCTATTGTGTGGGTTCCAGATGAAATTAGTATTGAAAATAGAGTCTTTATTGCCTACTTAAAACCAATTTATACAGAGAATATGAAAGCAACTGAAATAAGTAAAGTATGGAATGAGTCAATGAATAATGCAATAGATGCCATAAATCAAATGATTGAGGAATTAAGAAATGTTACTGATTATTCTTCTGTAGAAAAAGTTAAAACAAAAAGATTTAATGAAATAAAAAAACAATAAGAGTATTCATTTACGGATACTTTTTTCTGTGTTATAATGCATAATAGGGTGTGGTATTTATGAATATAAATGTGCTTCTTATGATAGCCAGTCTATTTTATCTTATGTTAATATCTATATTGTATTTTCCTAAAAGGAAGGTGAATACATTTGAAACTAGAATTTATAAGTATATTCTTGTTTTCGCAATATTTGGTGTAGTAATGGATTTAATAGGTGTCTATGTAAGCATTTACATAGATGATACACATTTTATTCGATGGGTTGTTTTAAAATTGTACTACTCCTATTTACTTACGATGATGTATTTACTATCAGCATATATGTTTATAAACGGAAATACAAGCTCATTAAAGGAAAATGAAAAAAGAAAGTTTAAAATCATTTCTGTTTTGTTTATTTTCGTTTTATTGATTAACTTTATATTGCCTGTAAATTACTATAGGGATGGAACTATAATATATGCTTATGGGGCAAGTACAAGTTATTTATACTTTATTTCCCTACTTGTCATTTTATCTTGGATTGTTCATCTTATAAAGGAAAAAAGAGTGAATAAAAAATATTACCCTATGGTTATGTTTATTGTATTGGTTGTACCTATTATTTATATACAAATGACTTATCCAGAATTACTTCTTATTTCTGGACTGATAAGTTTTATTGTTGTAATTATGTATCATACGATAGAAAATCCAGATTTAAAAATGATTGCAGAACTCAACCTTGCTAAAGAATCTGCTGAACGTGCGAATCGAGCAAAAAGCGACTTTTTATCAA
>CAPHZB010000012.1 GCA_948629335.1 uncultured Bacilli bacterium | reverse complement strand
GGAGTATTATTATTACCCCATAATTGTAACTTTTATTTTTGGAAGACGCCTATAATCTCGCTATTATTCTCTCTATAATAGGAATTGGTTAGATGAGAAAGTTCATGGTAGAGACTATCTATTGAAATATTTGTTGGAATAACAAGACGATTTAAAAATTTTTGATATTGTCCCCCTATATTTTTTGACCCTTGGTTCGCAAAATATTCTGGATCAACGATTGAATAGTCAACATCCTTTATGTTTTCATAAAAAATTCGCAAATCTACATTAGGATATTTTGTGACAAGACTATTTAAAAATAAATGGACATATCTTTTGTGATTTACTGGTATTTTATCATTTTCATCAATTGCTGTATGAATTTTCTCTATAGATATTTCCTTATATCCTAGGATGGTATCTAATTGATTGACATTTAGGATTTCTATTTGCTCCTTTTTGCTTGAAAATACTGGTTTTTGCGTTATGACTACTGTGTCTTCTTGTAATTCTATATCATATGTAGAAAGGGTGTTATTATAAGCTGTAGACCCCGTAGAACATACTGTAGCTCCTATGATAACTCCTAGTACTGCCCTTTTTCCAACCATTTGTACAAACTCTTTAAATTTGTAAAGATTACTATCAACTGTAAAAGGGTCATGATTGTTATATAAATTGTGCAAATAGGTAAAGTCTTCTAAGGAAGGATATACATATTCGCCCTTTTTATTGATTTCTAAAAATGTTCGACGATTATTCTCATCTAAAAAAATACAAAATTGTTTGTTATTATACCAAATAGTAAATAATTTTCTATATGTGTGTTCCATTATACAAAATCCTTTCTAATCTGTTCTGTATACTTAGTAGAAAGCAAGTACTATAATTATGTCCATTCCATTATACCATAGGAATTTATTTTTACAAAAACCATTTACATAACATGAATTCTTATCCTGTAACGCTCTTAAAAAAAGTAATTTTTCTGTATTCATATTCTTCTATTATCTTGATTTAATAATCTCATTTCAAGTTGCATATTTAGAAATGATTAATGAAAAAGATTATTTCCTAAGTGGTGTAGATGCTATTTATCTAAAATGGACTTCAAAATTTTACAATAACCCCTAACATACCTATCAAATAAGAAGCCTGAAATTGGTTAATTGAAATTCCTTTTAAAGAAAAAGAATCAAATTGTGTTCCTTCTATATTACAAGAAGAAAAGTCAATTCCTTTTAAAGACGTTTTTATAAATTCTGTCTGGTATAATTTTGTATTTTCTATCTCCATATTTTGAATATCAGTTTCCATAAAAGTAGCCTCTTTAAAGTCACAATCTTTAAGAAGAAAGTTTCTTATTTTGGCATTTGAAAAATTTAAATACTGTGTAAGACAATTTTCAAATTGAATATCATATAAAGCAGATTCAATAAAAGAAGTACCTATCATTTTACAATTTTTAAAAATAACACGGTCCATTCGTTTTTGATCAAAACATTGATTTGATAAATCACATTCCTCAAAAATGACATCTACAAAATCTACATGCACTAGTTTTATATTTGTAAAATCGATTGCATGAAAGATACAACTATCAAAAGTGACATCTTCTATTTCTATGTATTCCTCTTTTCCCTTTGAAAAGAAAGCGTGTTCTACTATGTTCTCTTCCTTACATTTTTCAATTCCAACTTCCTCATAATAAAAAATTTTTGGGTTTTTTATTTTCATTTTTATCCTCCATAACATTGTAAGAAATAAAAACCTGACTAAATAGTAGGCTTTAAAATAATCTTAATGGCCTCATCTTCTCCACTTGTAAGACGTTCAAATGCTTGTTGTGCTTCTTCGAAAGGAATAACATCATCAATGTATTTCTGTACATTGATTTTTTTATTTGCAATTAGTTCAATACAAGTATCAAATTCTTCTGTTGTATAGGCAATTGCTCCTTGCATTTTTACTTCACTCATAACGGATATAACGGTAGGAATTGTGATTGGCCCTGTTGATACACCAACAAGAACGACAGTTCCACCAGGTTTAACACCTAAAATGGCTTCTGTAACTGCTGGTTCATTTCCACAACATTCAAATACTTTGTCAAATCCGCCTTTTGTCTTTTCCTTTAACTTTCCTATTACATTTGGATCTAACGCACTATAATATGCATCGACTTTTCCATATTGAACAGCTTTTGTTCCTCGTTTTTCATTTGTTTCTAGAAGAATAACAGAAGAGGCCCCATTCATTTTTGCAAATTCAGCGCACATTAATCCGATAATTCCCCCACCAATAATAAGGATCTGTTCACCTACTTTTATATTGGCTAAATTTACTGCATGTAAGGCTACGGCAGAAGGCTCTACCATCGAAGATTCTTCATCGCTAATGGTATCAGGAAGTCGTCTTACCATATCCCCTCTACAGTTTATGTATTCAGCGTATCCTCCAGGATTTGTTAGGGAAAGACCTACAGCTTTACTCCACGTTTCTGGACAATACTGGGGATTTCCAGTCCTACATGCTTCACAAACGCCACAAGGAGAAATTGGAAGTCCTGTAACACGATCTCCTACTTTTAAATCCCCTCTATTTCCAGAATCCACCACTGTTCCTGAAAATTCATGTCCCATGATAAGCCCTTTTGGTTCTCCGCTAACCCAATAATGAATATCAGAGCCACAGATTCCACAAGCGTTTACGCGAATAAGAACTTTCCCTTCTTCCTTTTTTGGATTTTCTATTTCTGCAATTTCCATTTTTTTGACATCACTCATTCTAACACACTTCATTGTTTTCCTCCATCTTATTTTATATACTCATTATAGCACACTCCCCTAAAACGGAAAAGTATATTTAATTAAAAAAGAAAGGAAGAACTTTATCTTCTCCCTTCTGGCTTTCCACTAGGTCCCATTGGTCTTTCTCCTTCTGAATTTTTTTCTCCTCTTCCTCCCTTTCCTCCTGGTCCTATACCTCCTATAGTTCCTATGGTTGTTGTTATTTCTGAAATTGTAAACTGTTCTATAACCTCCCCATTTACTTTTATAATGTAAGAACCGTCCTTTTTTAACTCACTTAAAGAGAATACAAAGGATGAAAAAGATTTACTAGGTGTTTTTGAAAGTAGTACTTCTCCCTTATCATCAAACACTTCAATTTGGCTATTTTCCGAATAGTTTTGTCCAAAATTAATTATGACATTGTACTGTTTTGAGGAGGAACTAATCCCTTGTAACATTCCACTAGAACCTACTAAAGAAATGGTTCCGCCGTCTACAACAAATTCTCTATCATAATCAAGTGCTCCGTTTCCACTATCACTTGGACCATCTACAGTAATATCTCCTCCGTAAACATAACCACTTCCATTTACATCAATTCCATCTCCATTTGCATTTACATAAATCGTTCCTCCATAAATTTTTAGAACATTATCTGTGTTTTCTGTATACTGGTTTTCGCCTGGTCTACCTATACTTGATGCATCCTTTCCCCCAGCAACGTTAATTCCATCATCACTAGATACAACAGAAATGGTTCCACCTTGTATTGTTATTTTTGCTGCTTCTATCCCTTCATAACTTTTTTCGATAGAGATATTCCCTGCTTCTATAATAATTTCTGTATCGGCATGTATTCCATCATCTCCAGAGGAAATTGTAAATTCTCCTCCCCCAATTCCAATAGAATTGTTTGAATGAATACTATCATCCGATGTATCTAGAATAAATATTCCTCCTTGAATAACAAGATTCGTTTTTGCTTTTATTCCTTTAGCACTAGCTGTATCCGTCGTTTGTACTTCTTTCTTTCCCCAATTTCCCCAATCACTTGAGGTATGGCTTGCATTTTCATTTCCACCACCTGTTTTGATGGTAAATTTCCCATCTTGAATGAAGATTTTATTCTCTGCATCTATTCCATCACAAGTCGCCTCAATTGTAAAATTTCCATTTTCAATATAAATGAATCCTTTTTTAGTATCTGTATCATTGGTTGTTTTAATCGCGTCGCCTCCCGCAGTAATTTGAAAATCCCCATTTAAAATATAGATTGAATCTTTCCCACGAATACCATCATCTTTGGACGCAACGTTATATGTACCATTTATGATTTTTACATCATCTTTTCCTACAATTCCATCTTCATAGTTGGCAGTAACATAAAGTTTTCCTAAGCCATCAAATACTAAATCGTCTTTACTATAAATAGTGCCATTTACAGCTTCCTCATAGGTAGAATAGGTACTTCCATCTTCCACACTATTTTCCGTTCCTTCCTCTAGCCAAATAACGGTTGTTTTCGCATTTTCAATATAAATGGCAGGTCCATTTTCATTTTTAATATGTACATTATTTAAGATTAGTTTTACATTTCCCTTGGTGTTGACTGTAACAGAACCATTTTCGAGGGTTCCTGACAGTGTATAAATTCCTTCTTCAGTAATGGTGATACTTTCTGTTAACTCTATCTCTTTTGCCGTATAGGTAGTCCAATCAATTTCTGTATCACTATTATCTAAAGTCATATCTGTATCTATTTCGCTTATATGTTCTTCTCTATTTGTATTTTCTTTTCTATATCTGTTTTGGTAAAATAGATATCCTCCTATAATCAGAAGGAGAATAGGAAGAAAATAGAGTAGCTCCTTTTTTATTTTCACTTTCTCCCTCCTATAAATCGCTTTCCGTTAAAGGATGCGTTAAAATGATTTTTAAATTTCCATTTTTAGTGCGCAAATCATCAATAAACTCTTTTTCACTAACTTCCTTCAAAAGAGTAACCCGATAACTTAAATCAAACATACTTCCCATGTTGGTCGTTTTTACTTGCTCTAATTCTACCTTTTTTGTATATTTGGTAAATATGGTATCAAATACAGTTGTATAATCTAAATTTTCTGGAATTGTAATTTTTAGGATTTTCTCTTGTCGATTGGTATCATAAATTTTAATAAAGCTAAGAAAAACTAATGCGAAACATCCAAAAACTGTCATAATTCCTGCAAAGGCAAGATGTCCCATTCCTGTTGCTAAACCTACTGTCATAGCAAAAAATACACTTAAGATTTCTTTTGATGTTCCAGGTAAGCTTCTAAAACGAACAAGGCTAAATGCCCCTAAAATAGCAACACTCGTTCCTAAATTTCCATTTACCATGATAATTACCATTTGTACTAGAAGAGGTAAAACAGAAATTGTAGTTAAAAAACTTTTGTTATATTTTGAAGTGTATTTGTGTGTAAAAGCAATAAGCATTCCTAAAATAATGGAACAGATAGAACAAAGTAAAATGGATGATAATTCTATTGATGACGTTGTATCTGAAAAAATACTAGTAAGCATAAATTTTTTCCTCCTTTTTTTGTTTTTCTTTTATATAAATACTGCCATATTTGGAAAAAGAAGTAGGATAAATCTCTAAATTTGATAAAGCTCTTACTAACCAAAGTGGCATGGCGCCTAATGTTTTAATTTCCATAATAGAATGGTCCCCCTTAAAATATCGAAATCCTGCATCGCCAAGTTCTAACCGTAAGTCATCATTTCTACTTCTTAAGTTTTCATCGATGGTAATCCGTAAGTTTTTATCTTCTCTTGACTGATAACTTTTTCGGTCATAGGCAATATAAATGGCAGGTTTTAAATGATAGTAGGTAAAGAAATAATCGATTTCTTTCATAATTTGGTTATCTTCATCAAAAGTATGGTTTTTCCTATAATCATAAAAATCTTTTAATTTCATTTTTATTCTTCTTTTCCCAACAATTCCTTTATATTTTGTTTTTACTTCTAAAAAAACATCATCTTCTAGGGATGGTATTTGGTAACTTCTAAGCCGAATTTTTTCTTTAAAAGGTGGTTTTTCTAAAGAGTGAATAATTAGATCATTATGATCTGTATCGAAATAAATATTACAAATTGTCGTTTTATAAAATTTATCCTTTTTTAAATAAGGTATAATCATTTCAAAAAGTTGTTCTTTCTGTTCTTTCGTTAATACATATTTTTCTTCAACTCGCTTAAACACATTTTCATACATGTTCCTCTCTCCTTCCTTACTCATTTTAAAAAATCATTTTGAAAGAAAAGTGGATTTCCCGTGAATTTTTCGTGAAAAAAAGAATTACTTGTATGTAATTCTTACTCTATATTTTTAACCTTCTATGTATTCTTTTAATACATTTTCAATTCGATTTGCTTCTTCCATAAGTTCCTCAAAATGATCATTGATAAAGGCAATATCATTTTCTTTTCCCTTTAATTCATGGGCATAAGCAAGTTCAATTAATTTAGTAAATCCTAGATACTTGGAATCACTCTTCATTGCATGAGCTAAAATAGCGTAGTTTTCACAGTCTCCTTGTTCTTTATATTCTTTTAAAGCTGGAATTCTTGTTTTTTGCTCTTCTAGAAAATCAGAAATGGTTTCATTATACATCTCCATGTCCCCTAAAAGTTCTAATCCATGGGCTACATCAATTCCATTTTTCTCTAAAAATTCTCTATTCATTATTGCGTACTCCTTCCTTAACTATCTATACATTTTTATTATAACATACTTATTTTATGCATTTCAATTGTGCTTTACATATGGTTTTCAGTTTTCCTTTTTCTTTTTTAAATATTCGCGAATTCTTCTTTTTGCTAAAGTGGTTACGACAATTTCTTCCCAATTGGTTTTAGAATCTAAGAAGGAAGAGGTATCACTAGTTATAATTCTAACACGATCTTTATTTTTTAAAATAGTTGTGATGGGAACTTCTTCATCATTTACAAAAGCTCCAATCAATTTATTTCCCATATCAGTATGTATAGCATAGGCAAAGTCAATGACAGTAGAACCGATTGGTAATGCATAAGCATCTCCTCTTGGAGAATAGATATAGATTTTGTTTGAAAAAACTTCTCCTTCAATATGTTCTACAAATTCATAATTGTTTTTGAATGTTTCATTGATTTGAGATAAAGATTTATAAATTTGACAGTTTTTAAAATCTTCTTGCATAATTTGATATGCATTTTCTTCATAAATCTGCCAATAAGCACCTAAACCAAAGGAAGCAATTTTATCCATTTTAGTTGTTCGAATTTGTATTTGCACCAAGTGCCCATTTTCTCCAAAAACAGTTGTGTGAAGAGATTGGTATAGATTTGTTTTAGGATTACAAATATAATCCTTAAATTTACCATTAAGAGGGTGATATTTTGCGTGAATTAGTCCTAGAGCATAATAACAATCGGGTACACTCTCCACTACTATTTTTAAACATAATAAATCGAACATGTCACTGAATTTATGTCCACTTTTTAAACGGTTGTATATTCCATACACATTTTTAGAGCGAATTTTTGTAGTCACTTTTATATTTTGTTGTTTTAAAATATCTTCTATTTTTTCTTTCATGGTATATAAATCTTTTTCTACTAAAGTGGTATATTCCTCTCTTTTTTCCTTTAAAGATGTATATGTACTTTTTTCTACATAAGAAAATGCGATATCTTCTAATTCTGTTTTAATTCGATATACACCTAAATGGTAAGCCAAAGGGGCATAGAATTTTAAAGTTTCCTCGGCTGTCTTTATTTGTTTTTCAAATGGTTTAAATTCTAGTGTACGCATATTATGTAATTTGTCACAAAGTTTGATTAAAAGAATGCGAACATCTTCATTTAAAGCTGTAACAACAAGTTTACGCATGGTAGCGTTATCACGCTCGACTTTAGAATATTCTTTATATTTATTAAAATTAGTAACTCCATCTACTAAATTGGCAATGGTTGGATTAAAGGAAGTGCTGAGTTCTTCCTTAGTAATTTCTGTATCTTCTAAAGTATCATGAAGAAGCGCTGCACAAATGGAATCTGTATCCGCAACTGTACAAGCCACATTATACGCCACATTAATAGGGTGAATAATATAAGGTTCCCCACTATCTCTTTTCTGGTCAGCATGCAGTTTTTTAGCCAGTTCATAAGCTTTCTTAATTTGAGCCTGCTCCTCTTCACTATAATTTTGAATATACTCTAAAAATTCTTCAATTGTTTTATTCATACCTATACACCTCAATAAAGTTTAAAAAATTATTTCTAATTGTATTTTAAATTATAATCCATAGTACTCTTATTTCATTGAAAAGTCAATAATCAAAAGGGATAGGTTTTATATACTCATGATAAAAACAAAAAGGTGAGAGTGATTGCTTGTTTGTTACTTTCATCAATAGTATAATTGGTATAGGAATATTTTAACTGTTGGGTGCTTGCCAATTTCTAAAAAGGAAGGAGGCATGATAATATGTATAAGAAAGATTTTTTAATTTCATCTCTTATTATAATTATCATTTTATTAATTATCCTTCTATTTATCGTATTGATATAAAAAGATATAATAAAAGGCACTCAATTTACTAGCGTAGATTAAGTGCTTAACCCTTTTTTAGGCGAGTACTCAACATGCAAAAGTTAAGTATTCCCTTTTTTATTGTATGCAAGTTTCCTTGACATATTTATCATACCACTTTGTCATAGTTCTGTCAAAGGATTTTTTGACTCTCTTTAGAAATGAGCTCCTTTATGTACTTATAAAAAAACAAAAAGGTAAGAGTGTTCGCTTGTTTGTCCCTTTCATTAATAGTATAATTAGTATAGGAATATTTTAACTGTTGGGTGCTTGCCAATTTCTAAAAAGGAAGGAGGCATGATAATATGTATAAGAAAGATTTTTTAATTTCATCTCTTATTATAATTATCATTTTATTAATTATCCTTCTATTTATCGTATTGATATAAAAAGATATAATAAAAGGCACTCAATTTACTAGCGTAGATTAAGTGCTTAACCCTTTTTTAGGCGAGTACTCAACATGCAAAAGTTAAGTATTCCCTTTTTTATTGTATGCAAGTTTCCTTGACATATTTATCATACCATTTTGCTATAGTTCTGTCAAAGGATTTTTTTAATTATTGATTGTTTGATGTACTGGATCTGTTTCTGGTGTCATAGCTTCAAATGTGTAGCCATTTTCAAGACCATATTTAATAATATCTTCGATGGCTAGAGAAGTGTGTTTTTTAATATCATGCATTAAAATTACATTACTACAATTTTTACTTAGCCTAGAAACTACATTGTTGTATTCCGTTCTAGGATCTGTTGTCCCTCCAGCATCTCCTGATGAAATATTCCAATCGTGATAAATAAATCCCCTGTCTTCTACTTCGTTCGCTAAAATACTCATAATTCCTTTTGCATAATTACGACTGACTGTATTTGAACTTCCTCCAGGAAAACGGATAAGTGTAGGGCGAATTCCAGTAATGTTGTATACCCGATTTTGTACTTTGATTAAATCATCAAAATAGCCTTCTACAGAGGAATAAACGGTTTTATAATTATGACTGGCTGTATGGAGCGCTACCGTATGACCTTCCTCATGTTCTCTTTTAATTAAAGAGTCTGGGCCCGCCATGGTCACAAAAAAGGTTGCTTTGACATTATATTTTTTTAATACATCTAGAATAATGGGTGTATAAACGGCATTTGGTCCATCATCAAAAGTGAGATAAATGACACCAGCTTTACCAGTACAAGTCGAACTTTTTGTTGGATTTCGAACAATAATTGTTCTTGTGACTGATGCTTCATTTCCACTTTCATCTCTTACTGTATAAGTCTTTTTATAGCTTCCAACTTTAAATGTATTTACTACACCTTTTATAGTTACTTTTTCGGTTAAATCTTTACTGCAATTGTCTTCTACGATATATCCTTCTTCTTTATATGGTGTATTTACGTTCATATAAACGGTTGCATTTCCCTTTAACTTGATTACTGGTTTTTCCTTATCTTCCTTTTTTATTGTACGAGTTACTTCCGTTTTATTTTTAGAAGAGTCGACCACTGTATATGTAATATTATCTTCTGTAGAGGTAACAATCACTTTATCTGTAAGATCTCCATCGTAGTTATCTTTTGCCTCATATCCCTCTTCTTCATAAATTGCATTAGGACAAATTGTTTTTTCTTTATCTCCCTTCAAGGTAATTGTAGGCTCTTTTTCATCTACAATTTCAATTGTTCTATTTTTCTTCATTGTTATCATACCATATTTATATATATATTCTATTTCGTATTTTCCTATTTTCTTAAAATCAACATTATTTTTTTCTTGTATTTTCGCCTTTATTTTTTTGCCAAAACGGTATATAGAAACGCTATCAAAAGTTCTTTCTTCGAACACAGGTACTTTAATATAAGAATCTCCTTCTAGTTTTATTTTAGGAAAAAACAAAATACTAATATTTAAAATGATTTCAAAAATAAATAATAAAACTAAAATACAAATGAGAACCTTTTTTTTCATACAAACACCTTACTTCATACATTATTTATTATAACATTTTTTTGAAAAATAAAAATAGTGTTTCCACTATTTTAAAAATTTTGTTAGAACTCGATTTAATTCTGGTTTTTCAATTGGTTTCGAAAGATAATCATTAAATCCTAAACTGAGATATTTTTCTTTCATACCTGAAATTGCATTTGCTGTTAAAGCAACAACAGGAATATGAAAATCTTCTATCTCTTTTAGTTTTTGAAATGTTTCCGTTCCACTCATCTTAGGCATCATATCATCCATTAAGATTAGGTCATATATTTCTTTATTTTGTATTTTTTTTATAGCATCAAATCCATTATCAATTGCCTCTACTTGTACTTTATAACTTTGAAGTAACCGAAGCGCAACTTTTAAATTGACTTTATTGTCATCAACAACAAGAATGCGTTTTCCCTCTAAGTTGATAGGCCTTATTTCTTCCTCTTTTGTTTCTTCAATATTTTCTAAAGAGGTTGTTGAAACTATTTTCTGGTCAATGGCTACTGTAAACTTAGAGCCTTTTCCGTATACACTCTGTACTACAATTTTACCATGCATTAAATCAACCAATTTTTTTGTAATGGCAAGCCCTAAACCTGTTCCCTCAATGGTAATTGATTTTTCTACCCCTAAACGATCGAACTTAGTAAATAGACTATCTATTTTCTCAGATTTAATACCGATACCAGAGTCTTCTACTGAAATAATAAGTCTACATATATCATCTTTGATTACAGATGAAATTTTAAATTCAATAAAGCCCTCCTTTGTATATTTAGCAGCATTTGTTAAAATATTTAAAACAATCTGTTTTAGCCTTGTATGATCTCCATATAGAACTTCTGGAATACTTGGGTCAAAATTCGTTTTAAATTCAATTGGTTTTTCTCCTATTCTTGTTTTGGTTAATGTAATTAATTCTTTTATGACTTTACTTAATTGATATTCTGTATTAATAATTTCTAGTTTATTTGCTTCTATTTTTGATATATCCAAAATACCATTGACAATCTCTAATAGATTTTCAGATGCCATAATAATATCTTGTACTTCTTCTTTTGCATTATTTGATAAATCTTCTTCAAGCAATGCTTGTGAAAATCCGACAATAGCATTTAAAGGAGTACGGATTTCATGGGACATATTTGATAAAAATTCTGTTTTTGCATTGTTTGCTTTTTCAGCCTGGTCACGAGCAATATTTAATTGTTCGATTAATTTCATATCTGGATTTTCAATAGTAAAATACATTGCAAAAGTAACATAAGTAATCGTAAAGGTGATTACTAATATCTCTGGATATACCATTTGAATAAATGCACCTACCACCCCTAATAAAACGAAAGCTAACAATGGCAAATATTTTTTAAATTTGACAATCTTATAATTTCTGATAATACAAAAGAGCATTATGACATATGAAATGGCACCTACTATTTTTGTGAATGTTGTACTTGCACCATATGTATAAACAACATTCCCTTCTGAAAAATTGTAAAGGGGCAAAAAGAGACATATTCCTGAAAGTACCCCTATAATCACTATTAAGAAGTAGAAGTGTTTTTTTTCTATAGAGAATTTCTGACTATAGGATATATAAATAGTATAATAAACAAACAATAATGAAATACTAATTAAATAAATTAAGTACAATTTTGATATTGGATTTAATAAAATATTTGATTGATTGAACAAAGCTAAAGAAGTACTTGCTAAATCAAGCATGATCCCAATTATATTAATGACTAGAAGTAGAGAGTAAAGTTTCGTTTCTATTGTGTTAATTCTCTTCTTAGAAAAATAAATAACTACGATTAAAAAAAAGAATAAAAAGGATATTATTTGCAAGATTAAGCCATACATCTTAAATCACTTCCTTATTTTTAAGGATATCACAATAAAGAAAAAAAACCAATAGTTTTTATTGATTTTCTTTATATTAAGAACTTCTTTTTTTTACTAACTGATGAGGTTGATCAATTAAAGTCACTATTTCTTCTTGTAATGCATCTGTTACTTTTTCGATGTCATCACTATAGCCCACAACCATAGGTTCACCAAAGCATACAACACTTTTCTTCATTGATAAAAAACGCTTTTCTTTTACAATGGCAACTGGGACAATTGATGATCCCGTTTTCTGTGCAATAGATGCAGTTCCCAATTTAAATTTTAATATTTTTTGTTGCCTTCCTTCTTCTGTTTTATTTTTTCTTGTGCCCTCTGGGAAAATCAAAATGTCATTATTGTTCACTAAATCTACGCATAATTTTTCTTCTGCTATCTTTTTACTTTCGGCATCTGTTCTGTCAACAAAAGTAACTCCTGATTTTTGAAATAGTTTCCCACGAAATGTATCTTTTATTGTAGTAGCCGCTAAACCTCTTAAAGAACGGTTTCCAATTGCCTTAGAAATTAAGAATTGATCATAGCTATCCAAATGATTGGATGCAAAAATCAAGCCACTTTGATAAGGAATATTTTCTTTACCTTCTACCTTTATTCTCTTGAAAAGCATTGGAATCATTCCTAAAGTACGGAAAAATTTAAAATTGGAATTAAACTTTTGA
The DNA here is from genome assembly GCA_948629335.1 of uncultured Bacilli bacterium. Classification (GTDB taxonomy): domain Bacteria; phylum Bacillota_I; class Bacilli_A; order RF39; family UBA660; genus CATOJL01. The sequence goes on along the minus strand of CAPHZB010000012.1, from coordinate 18,552 downwards.
TTTAATTCTACGTTATAGGGTTGTTGCGTTAGATATTGCTTATATTTTCGTAGATAATTTTGAAGTTCTAAAGGTGTTAACTTTTGTCTTTCCTCGCCATTTAAAACCAGAAAGTCTTCTTCTTTCTCTTCTGCCATTTGATTTACTAAGTCATTCACCTTATCGTAGACTTCTAACCAATCAGAAACACGCGTAATATTTTCATGTTTTAAATCTTTATTATAGGGAGCATCAAATAGTAAAACTTGAACGCCATGGTTTGCTAAGTAAAGCGCCACCTCTGGTTTATCTTCTATCATAACATCAACAGATAATTTATGACAAGCAAGCCATTTATCTCTTGGACTAAATTTTTCAGAACAATATTCATAACTTTTAAAATGCATATTATATTTTCTTGTCCATGTTTCAAACATGCCTCTACTATATGTTCCTAGAATATTGCGACAAGTCACAAACTTCCGAGCAGTAATCTCATGTAATGCGTGCCCTTCCTGATTTAATCTTTGAATGACAGAATCTGCATTCTCTCTTGCTTCATATTCTTTACAATACCTTGGAAAATAAACGAGTCCATACAATATTTCCATAAATGTAGAACAACCAAACATTTCCTTTACGCTATATGCCTCTGGATGAATTGGCTCTCTTTTAAAAAATTTAGTTCCACATTCAATATTAAATTTAGACATGTTATTTAGTACACCGTCAGCATCGATTCCTATTACCAATCGTCTCATAAGGTTCCTCTTTTCTTCATAATAACTTTCTGTTTCTCTTTCTCTTTATTTAAATATTCTTCTTTCAGTGAATTTGTATCAGTTTTCAAATACATTGTTTCTGGCATTTTCTCTTTAACAATAATTTCTCTAGGAACAGCTTCTTTAATTAAAGTGTTTTTACATAATTCCATAATCTGTTGTTCAATACTTGTATAAGAGGCTAGCGCATTTGTAACTGTTACTGTAGCAATTATTCTTTTTTTGTTATCTTCATCTGTAATACAAGTAATAGCACATTTATCAACCAAAGGATGGGTTGTAATTACTTTTTTTGTTTCGGAAGTAAATACTTGCTCCCCATTAATTTTAATCATATCCTTAATCCTATTTTCAAAATAAATGATTCCCTTTTCTGTAATGTATCCAGCATCTCCTGTATGTAGCCAAACTTTCCCATCCTCATGTCTTCGTAATGTTGTCTCATTATCCTCTTCATGCAAATACCCCATCATGATGGAATCTCCTTGAAAGCAAATTTCTCCAACCTGATTATATCCTAGCTCTTCTATAGTGCTATAATCTTCCTCCGTCGAATCTTTTATCTTAACTATTTTAGCGTTCAAATGAATAAGGGGAATTCCTAAACTTCCTAATTCATTGCAATTATTAAAGGTATTTGTCATACTACATGTCGCCTCTGTTGCCCCTAAGGATTGGCTTACTTGAATAAGAGATTGATGTTTTTCTATAAAAGTTTGAAACTGGTTCAAAAATTTTAATAACATTTCTTCTCCACCAAAGACAATGTATTTGCAACAGGACAAATCAACAGAGTCAAAGCCAGATTCATTAACAAGCATATCTTGCCCAATTTTAGGAACACCAAAGAAATATTCGGGATGATATTTCTTAAAAATCTTAGGTAATTTATTTTTGTTATATTTTGGCACTAATACTATTTTTGCTCCAACCCTAAGGGGCATATAAATACAATTATTAAGACCTAATATATGAAAGAGAGGTGGTATACTAATAAATGTTTCTCCTCTTTTAAAGTTTTGAATTGTTGCCTCAAAAGCATCAATACTCGTATTAAAGTTATCTTGAGATAATACAGCAGCTTTGGGGTCACCAGTCGTTCCCCCTGTATGTAGATATGATGCTACTTCATTTGGAGTACTTATTACTTCCTCCTCTATTTTTTTTGGTAAAAAATGTTCTAGTGTAATAAAGGTTTCATCTTCACAAAGTTTAAAATTTCCTGTTGTATTTTGAAAGTCACTAAAAAGTTGTGTCGTTACATTTTTAATTGCTTTTATGTAAGGACTATTCTTTTCGAGCTTATATTTTTCTTTACTTTTTGAAAGGTTGACAATAAATTTTCCAAGCTTGGAATTAACAAGATGAAGTCCTAATTTATACTTTAAAGATAAAGAATCTGTTAAAGGTACAGAAATAACACGCTTTACTTCTGTTTCTTGTATAGCTCCTTTAACATTTTCATAAACTTCTTCCATCCCAATCATAACAATAGCTTTACATTTTTCAGAAACAAAATATTCATGCAGTAAATTCTTTTTTGTAAAAATATGAACCATACTTGGTATAGCCCCTATTTCTTGAAGGGCAAAAAAGGAATAAATACTAGCTGGAACATTAGGACACATAATTGTAGTAGTATCCCCTTGTCGTATTCCATCCTGTAAGAAAGCTACTTTATATATTTCTACATTTTTAATAAGTTCTTCATAAGTAATTTTTGTATCTGTATCACAAATTTCTATAGCGGTGCTATATAAAAAGTCCTGATTATTATCGACAATATGTGCAAACATGGATTTTTTTTCTTTTGAAAGACGCTCTAAATCCCTCGCCTCTTTTTTCGTATAATTTTTTTGCCATATTTTATCTTTAGATGGAAAATTAGAAGTCGCTACATCTGCACTTATAATAGGACTATTCCAATATCCTATATATTCTTTTAGATTTTTATAGAAAACACCTTTATCAGATATATCCATTGCTGTTATAAATTCATTATTTTGAAATACATTTATTTCTTGTTCTGTACTAAGAAATATAACATCAATATGATTTCGGTCGCATAATTCCACTAAATTATTTTGATTAGTTAATAAAATGTGATCAAAAGGAAAATGAATTCTTTGGAGAATCCTTTTACACCTTTTCACATACTTTTCTTGTTTTTTACTATTACCAATAATTTTATTATCTACATCATCAAAGATAACAAAAATTTTGACAATATCGCTTTTAACATTACTTAAGATATTTTTTAAATCTTCCAGATTCTGTTGCATATCACAGAATTTAATAGCAAATTTCATTTTCTGTTTCCCCTCTTTCATAAAGTGTCTATATTTTACCTATTTTCTCCATTTTTGTCAAATTTTGTCAACATATGAATTATTATTACTATAGCGTCATTATAAAAGAAAAAATTTATTCCTATTTTCGGAAGAACCGTAACAGGAACAAATCTTTTAATTTCCAGATTCCTTTTTCTTTTCTAATTTCTTTTTATAGATTTTTTCAGGATTAAAATTAACTCCCTCTCCTCGTACATATACGTTTTTCCAATATAGATAGTGATAAGCAGAATTATTTAAGAAAAGTAAAACCTTATCATCCTTTAAGACACGCATTTGTAATTCTTCTTTCCTTTGTGCTAGCTGAAAAAGGCATTTATCTATTTTTTGAATATCTGGCTCTTCTTTCAAAATAGGATGCCATACTCCTTTTTCATAAATATCTACCTCATACATAGAATGTATCCCTCCTAAACATAAATATCTTTTGGTATGCTTTTTAATGATTACTCTATTTTAAATTTAGTAGAATCCTCTACTGTTTCTCTAGTAAGAACTAACCGTTTATATTTTCCAACATTATTTAGTAATTCATATTCAGCACAATCTAGACTTTGACAAATTCTGTTATTCATCTCACGCATACTTTTCTCTTCCTCTTCTAAAGCATCTAAAATGGCTTCAATATAAGAATCTGTCACTACTAAATCAACCTGAAATTGTCTTTGATATCTTTTCTTTTTTAAAGAAATCTCACTTAATTTCGATTCCAACAACGCTCTTTTTTTCTCTAAACGAGATAAATCATTAAATAAAAATAAATGAGGAATTCTTGTAATCAGTTCTTTTCCAAAATAATCCTCTTTTACAATTTTTTTCATAATATTTCGTGGATTTTCTTTACTAGGGTTATATCCAATTGGCTTTTTGTTTTCTAATAGATCAGAAAATGTTCCTGCAAAAACTTTTCCCAAAAGACTTGTATCAAAAGTATAATCTGCATCATCTCTTTCAATAAACATTTTAGTTCCTTCTATAAATTTTAATAAAATATGGGGCATAGAAGATCGAAATTCTTCAGATCCACTTCCTAATTTATCAAACTCGTCAAAGAATAATAATCCCTTTTCTGCCTTTTCTTGCACATAATCAGCTGAAAGAAGTAGCGAATATAGACAATCTTCTAGGCTCAAACCTTTAATTCCTTGTGGAACTAAATTAATAGCATTTACTTCTAAAAAAGGTAAATTAAAATAATGCATAGCTGCTTTAATTGTTTCTGTTTTTCCAGTTCCTGTTGGCCCAACAAGTAACATAGGTTCTACTTTTTCTCCTTTGACAGCCGTGTAATTCATGAACATTGTTTTTGCAATTCGCTTGATTTCCTCATCATGTCCAAATACTCTTTCCTTTATGTAAGTTTCAAGTCCACGTAAAGATATAGAAGTATCTATTTTTGCTTCTTCTAAAGGAAGGGCTTTCTCGTGAACTATAGATGTAGTTTTCACTTTTTTATTTACTTCTAAATCCTTCACTTGTCCATCTTCAACTGTAATTTTTGTAACTCTTTCTTTTTTCTTCTTTTCATTAAAAGATTCTATTTTTGTTTTGTATGTTTGCAATTGTTTTTTTAATTGTTCTAAGTCTTCTATTGTTAAAAGACTTTCTATAGCTGCATCATTTAAAGTAACAACGCTTCTTTTATTTATTTCTGTATATTCTTCAACAGATTTGTAAGTACTTAAAAACTTTGCAAGATTGATTTTTCGTTTTGTGATATTTTGTTTTTCTTTTTGTATCACTACTATGTTTTCTTGTTCCACGGCTAAAAAAAATTCTTTCAGAAAGTCAATATCATCCAATTCATATAGATTACAAAGTTCCTCTTCTGTATATATGGTATCGATTATGACACTTTCCTTTTCTAAATCCTCAAAAGTAGGGTTTATCTTATATGTTTCTTCAGCAAGAAAAGTAGAATCCGTACACCTTCCTTCTACTAAAGTAAGAGGGAAGAATAGATACGTATTTTCATTCAATTTTATCTTATGGTATTTAATCCCATAACAAGTACAATTTTCCATGATAGACTCCTTTTTTTAATATATATTGCCTATTATACAAGAAAAGTGATAAACCTGTAAATCTTTTTATCAAATTTTTAAAATCAAAAAAAGGACACTTAGTCCTCTTTTTTTAAAAACTTCTTAAGTACTCGATTTAATTCCTCTGTATTAATTGGTTTTGATAAATAGTCATCGAAACCAGCTTTTAAATATAGTTCTTTCTTTCCTATCATTGCATCTGCTGTTAACATAACTGCTTTTATAGTAATATTTTCATCTCTTAAATGATGTAGAGTTTCTGTTCCACTCATCTCTGGCATCATTTGATCTAATAAAATTAAGTCAAAATTAGTATCTTCTTTTAGTAGACGGATACATTCTTTTCCACTTTTTACGCTTTCTATTGCTACACCATATGGTTTTAAAAGACGCATGGCGACTTTAATATTTAAGGCATCATCATCTACAATTAAAATTCGCTTATCAGATGCATCAAAGCTATTGATATTCTTTTTCGTGATTGTATGGGCATATATATCACCAATTTCCTTTTCATTGATAACTTTTTGTCCAATTGTTATTGTAAAACTAGAGCCTTTTCCAACTGTACTTTCTGCTTCCATTTCTCCATTTAATAAGTCGATATATTTCTTTGAAATATATAATCCCATTCCTGATACATATTCTTTTTTTTCATTTCTTTTTGCATTCTCATCAAAAATGGTTTTTAAATCTTCTAAAGCAATTCCTACACCTGTATCTGTTACTTGAAAAATAATCTTTCCATTTTCTTTATTTCCTTTCCATCTTACAGAAAGAATAATGGATCCTTTTTCAGTATATTGTGTTGCATTCGTTAAAATATTTTGTAAAATCTGTCTAATTTTAGAAGAATCTCCATAAAGAACTGAAGGAAGTGTTGGCTCTATAGCCATTTCTAACTCAATTTCTTTCTTTCCTAATTTTTCCTTTGTAAAACTTTCTAGTTCTTTAATAAATGTTCCTAAATCATATTCTTTTTCATTTACTTCCATTTTCCCTGTTTCAATTTTAGAAATATCGAGTAGTCCATCGATTACATCTAAAAGATTGTTACTTGTCGTATTAATATTTTCAATGTCCTCTCTTAAATCCTGTCCCATTTCTTCATTTAAAGCCGATTCAGAAAGTCCAATAATAACATTCATAGGGGAACGAATTTCATGTGACATAATCGCTAAGAATTCTGATTTCGCACTGTTGGCTTGTTCTGCTTCTTCTAAGGCTTTTTGAAGAAGTGTATTTTGTTTTTTGACATATTCTGCATTTTCAGTTATATCTTTTGTAAGAATTGTAACGAAAGTTCCATTTTTACCTCTAGTATAGAATAAAGTACTTTCTACCCATGTTTCTTCCTCTTTATTTTTTAAACGATATTTAATGCTCGTTGGTTCTACTTCTTTATTTCCTTCTAATTTTTCACGAATTTGTTCATTTTTTTCTAATTCTTCTAATACATGTTTTTGATCTTCTTCTAATACATAAGTTTCAACAATCTTTTTCAGTTCCACTTCCGTATTTCCTGTTCGATTTTCCCCAAAATAGTTATTTTCTTCCTTTAAATTTTTTAATTGAAATACACCTGTTCCAATTTCTAAGGTCATTTCTACATCATAGGATGAGGCTGTAATCTGGTTTAGTTTTTGTTCCCTAGATTTTATATCGGCAGCCTGTGTAACGAGTAAATGTTGCCTATCATGTTCTTTGGTAACATCAGAAATGAGAATGACATGATAAGCCATCTTTTTATCTTTATATGGATATATTTTTACCTTAATCCAACGCGTGTGGTTGTAAGTGGCATTATGATAAGCAACCATTCCACTTACAAATTCCGTTTTCTTATTCCATGTTCTTAGTTCCTCTGAAATGATTGGAATATTTAATATTTCTTTTACGAGTGATGGTACTTTTTTTTCATAGTCTAAATCTTTTAATCCTAATACTTCCTCTACATTTTTTGTAATATAAATGATTTCTTCTTTCACTGGTTCATACATTAAATAAATGGTATCTGAATTTTTAACAAGAGAATGAAATAACTTATCTCGGTATTTAAGATCCCTTGTATTTTTTAAATTCTTAACTAAACTAATCAGATAAACTACAACAGATAGAAATAACATCACACCAATAACAAGAAGTGATGTATGATTGGTTTCATTTTGAAGTAAAGTATATCCTGCAATCACAGATAAAATTAAAATTAGAACTAAAATCATATTTGTATTTTTCTTCATAAATCTTCCCTCTATTTTCTATAGTATCATTATAGCATAGGTTTCTTTTTTTCTGCAACCACCTGTTTTGGTTTTACCTACAAAATTTTCTTCCCTTTTTGTTTCATTTCTTCTTCCTATTATTTGAAATATTTCCCTATATAAATCCTCTCTTTTTTTAAACTTTGGAATAAAGTTCTTTCATAGTATTGGGTTTTGTGATATGATTGAACCATTCATGCGGATACTTTTTCTACATTTTTGTTAAATAATCTTTCTACTTTGAACTACTCACTCAAACGAGTGGTTTCTATCTAAAAAATGAGAATTTAAAAGGAGGAGATAGAAAATGTTTTATCAATTTGATAAGTATAGGAATAAAAAAGGTTATATTTTATTAGATGATGTAGATAAAACAGTGATTTCAACCACTGTTTATGGCTCTAGGCAAAATAAGAAATGGTTTCTCATTGGTGATGAGAACTATCTTTTCAAAGGAAGTAATGGTCCTTTAGAAGAAATAAAAGAAATCGTAAATGAATTCATTTCTAATCAATTAAATATTTCAAATGCCCAATATGATTTAGCACTTTATAAAGGGGTAAAAGGAATTATTACGAAAGACTTTAGTAATGGAAAAAGTTTTAAAACAATGTTATCTTTCTTATGTGAAATAAATCATGTACACAACGATTTATATACATATGTACAGATTTTACGTGCGAAAGGTGTAAAGGAAGAAGATATAACAAGAAATCTAAAGATATGGTTGTGTAATCATGTTTTAGATATTTTCACTTGTCAAAGAGATAGGCATTTTAAGAATATAGCACTATTCACTGATACTCTAATGCCCACTCCTAGATATGATTCGTGTGGTAGTTTTTTGACTATATCAAAGTATGATAAAGTCTATAATTTTGTGAAGTCGTCATCAAAAACCGAATTAATAGAAAAATATAAAGGGATTCGAACAAAGTTAAGAATATTTCCAGGAAATGTCAGAGAAAATTCAATTGACGAATTATTAAAAGCACAAGAATTCCCAAATGATGAAACAAATATTCCACAATTGATAAAAAAAGAATTGTTAGATATTAGAAATTTATTATTAAACATATCTTGGATTGACTTTAACGAAATCTATTATCAATTACAAGATTCTAACATTGTATTGAATTCCATATATCAGGATTATTTTAAAATAGTTATAGATTTAAAAATGCAAGAATATTTTGAAAAAGAGCATGTATATAAACGTTGATATTTGTAAGGAAAAGAAAATTATTTTTACCACGAATATACCTTAAATACCATACTCATTTTCATACAAACATTCTACTATTTTATTTTAAACAAATTTGATTTCTATACAGTTCTTGTTCTAGAAAAATAAGTATGTCAAGAAGCAAATGACTTGTATAAGGGTCAAATTCATCGGAAAAATATTTAATTAAATCCTTTGTATATTCTTTTAAATAAGAAAAATCATTGACAAGTACATCAAGAACTTGTTGTTTACTATATTCTCTCGATTGCATCGATTTAATTTGTGATAGTTCCTCTATTTTAAGAAGATTAGTGATTGGAAATCCCCCTAACATTTTTATGCGTTCTTCTAACTTTTTTACAAATTGAAGTAATGTTATATGGTAGTCCTCTACCTGTTTTTGCGTGTCAAAGGAAAAACTTCCTTCTACATTGAACGCTAAGTTCATCAAATTGTTCATTTCTACTTTTAGATTTGCTATATATTCATTTAGGATTTCAATGTTTTTATTCATAAAAAAAACCTCCCCTATCATTTTATGAGAGATTTTTCAGAATATTATTTAAGTAATGCCTCAAACTCCTCTTTTAAAGCAAGCATTCTTTCTTCACTTCTCGCCTCAAAACGAACTGTTAAATCAGGCCCCGTATTCGATGCCCGAACAAGAGCAAATCCATCTAAAAATTCTACTCGGACACCATCGATTGTATTTATTTTGTAATCTTTTTGTATACAATAATTTTTAACTTTTTCAACAAGTGCTTTCTTTTCCTCTTCTTTTACAGGAATTTTGATTTCTTTGGTTGAAATGAAAGTCTCTAAGTTATCTAAAAGCATACTGACGGATTTATCTGTATTGGTTAGAATTTCAATCAAACGGAGTCCCGCATAAATACCATCGTCAAAAGCAGGAAAACGGTCGTTAAACCAAATGTGACCAGAATATTCTCCTCCAAACATGTAGTTATCTTCGATAATTTTCGCATTCATATAAGAGTTTCCTGTACGATACATTAAAGTATCATACCCCATTTTCTTTAAGTCCCAAATTAAAGTGTTTGAACATTTTACATCAAAGATAGCTTTTCTAGGACGCATTTTATCTTTTAAATCACGGTAGAAAATATCCATGATTAAGTCAGCAGATATCACACGACCATTTTCATCTACCAATCCAATACGATCAGCATCCCCATCAAAGGCAATTCCTAAATGGCAACCTAGTTCTCTTACCTTATTAGACAAATCTTTTAAATTTTCGGGTACACTTGGATCTGGGTGATGATTTGGAAAATTTGAGTCACTTTCACAATAAAGAGGAAAGTAATTGATTTTTAAACGGTCTAATATATCTTTTATAATGATAGAAGCGGTTCCATTTCCACAATCCACAACTACTTTTATTTTGCGGAATCCTAAATGGGTAGCATAACACATTAAATTAATATAATCTTCTTTGCAATCAAGTGTATAGTAGTTACCAACCCCTTTTTTAAAATCTCCTTTTAATAAGTAGTTTTTAAATTCTTGAATGGCTTCTCCATAGGCGTTTCCGATTAAATCAAAAGAAATTTTAAATCCATTATATTCTTTTGGATTATGACTTGCTGTAATCATAATTCCACACATATAACTATGTTCCTTTTTAGCAAAATAGTACATAGGTGTTGTAACAAGCCCAAGACCAACGACATCGGCTCCCGTTTCTAAAATACCATTTCTTACATTTTCATAAAGAATTGGTGAAGAGGAACGATTATCATAACCAATAATGGCTTGTCTTTCTCCCTTTTCTTGTATGAAACTCCCAAATGCTTTCCCAAAAAGATAAGCAAATTCTGGCGTTAAATCGGTACCATAAATTCCCCTGATATCATATTCTCGAAATATTTTTTCGTTAATTTGCATATTAATTCCTCCTAGGTTCCATGTGGATGAGATAATTTATAATCATCCTTCATTTCTTCATTTACAACATGTGTATAAATCTGGGTTGTCGATAAACTAGCATGTCCAAGCAACTCTTGAATGCTTCTTAAATCGGCCCCATATTTAAGTAGATGAGTCGCAAAAGAGTGCCTTAATGTATGGGGTGAAAAGTCAGTTTCAATCTTTCTTTCGATAGCAAGATTTTTTAAAATTTTAAAAAACGCTTGTCTTGTCATTGGTCCCCCTCTACAATTTAAAAATAAATAATCATTTTTTTGTTTTTTTAAAAGTAGTGAACGATAATTTGTTACGTAGATTTTTACAGCCATAATTGCATAATCTCCCAGTGGAACAATTCTTTCTTTAGAACCTTTTCCCATTACTTTTAAAGTGGCTTCTTCTAAGTTGATATCATACATTTTTATTTGTAAAAGTTCACTAATTCGAAGTCCTGATGAATAAAGTACTTCTATCATAGCTTTATTACGATAATCAAATTCATTTTTAAGGGGGATATCTAAAAGACGTGTGACTTCTTCTTCTGAAAGTACATGTGGAAGGCTTTTTCTTAGTTTTGGCTGTTCTAAATAAAGAGTTGGATTTTCTGTGCTGATTTCTTCTCGTTCTAAAAATTTATAAAATTCCTTTAAAACGGTAATATAGTGAGCAATCGTTCGTGCACTTTTTCCTTCTTCTTTTAAACTTGCAATAAAAGAGGTGAGTGTTTGTTTTGAAGTAAAAATATCTCCTTTTGTAAATGCATAAAAATGTTTTAGGTTTGCTTCATAAGAAAGAAGCGTATTTTTACTGTATTTTTTATCAATTTTTAAATAATCTAGGTAATCCTTTAATAAATCTATATTTTTCATATTTTCCTTTTTTAAGACACTAATTTTTTTTGTATTTTGATGATTGCAAGTATTATAGCCACAGCTGATAATTCAATAAACATAAATCCTCTTTTATACATTCTATCTACACTCCTATTCTTAACCATTATAGCACAATTTCTTTTATTTGTATCTTATAAGTTTATTATCAGTAATAAATGATTTAACAAAAAGTAAAATTTTTTACAACGAAAAAGAATAGAATACACCCATCCTAATTAACAGGAACAACAATATATTCTATTTCTAGTCTTCTTTTTTATTATTTGTCTCACTTTGCAAATAATTATATAGATTTAAAGCAATACGAGGTGGTATGATTTCTTCTAATTCCTCTAAGGAAAGTTCTTTTAATTTATTAATTGTCTTATATTTTTTTAAAAGGGTTTCTTTTCTTTTTTCTCCAATTCCTTCAATCCCATCTAAAACACTTTCTAAAGAACCTTTACTTCGAATTTGTTTATGATAACTAATTGTAAAATTATGTACTTCATCTTGCATTCGTTCTAAGTAATAAAACAGATTACTTTTTTTATCAATAGGAATTTCTACGATAGGATCAAAAGCAAGAAGTGCATCTGTAGAATGATGGTCATCTTTTTTGAGTCCTACTACCATGATAGGAAGATTCAAACTTTCAACAACACTTCTTACCACGTGCATTTGTCCAATTCCACCATCGACAATAATTAAGTCAGGTCTTTTTAAATTATCCCTTAAAACGCGAAAATATCTTCTATAGGTTGCTTCTTTCATCGTTCCATAATCATCATTGACATCATTTGTAATCTTAAATTTGCGATATTCATTTTTATTAGGTACTCCATTTTCAAAAACCACCATTCCTGATACATTAAATGTTCCAAAAAGATTGGAGTTATCAAAAAGTTCAATTCGATCTAATTTTTCAAGATGAAGAATGTTTTTTAATGCATCATTTGCTAAAACGGTTCTCTCTTCGTTTCTTTGAATCAATTCAAAATTATTATCTAAGGCAATTTTTGCATTTTCACAAGCCATTTCCACTAAGGATTTTTTCACACCTTTTTGTGGAGCTAGAACATGAGTAGAAAAGAAACTTTCTAATAAAGAAGCATCAACCAAAGTTGGAACAAGAATCTCTTTAGGAAGTAAAAAGTTTTTTTGATAAAAGTGTGCGATATAAGATTCTAAATCCTCTTTTACATCCTCTACTAAAGGAAATATCTTTCCATGTCTTTCAATAATCTTTCCCCCTCGAATAAAAAAAACTTGAACAGATAGAAGTCCTTTATATGTAGCATATCCAAAAATATCTCGGTCGATTGTATCTTTAATTTCAACCTTTTGTTTTGTTAAGGTTACTTCAATATAATCTAAAAGGTCTTTTAATTCTTTTGCTCTTTCAAAATTCAATTTTTCAGCTTCTTTTTGCATTTCCATTTTGATTTTATGTGTTAATATATCATGATTTCCTTTTAAAAATTCTTTAATTTCTTCTTTCATTGTATCAATTTGTTCCTTTGAAATAGTATGAGTACAATAGCCTAAGCATTCATGAATATGATAATAAAGACAAGGCTTTTTATCCATGGTTTTACACTTACGTAAAGGATACATTCGGTTAAGCAAATTAACTGTATTTCTTGCCGCTGTTACATTTGGAAATGGGCCATACAAATTTGTTTTATTTTTTTTCTTATTTAAATTTCTTACAATAGATAACCGAGGTACTGCATCATTTGTAAGTTCAATGTAAGGATAACTCTTATCATCACGAAGTAAAATGTTGTACTTTGGATCATATTTTTTAATTAAATTGATTTCTAAAATCAAAGATTCTGTTTCCGATGCTACAACGACATATTCAAAGTCAACAATTTCACTAACTAAACGCTTTGTTTTTCCGAATTTTTCTCCTCTAAAATAAGAGGTTACTCGATTTTTTAAATTTTTAGCTTTCCCTACATAAATGATAACTCCATCTTTATTTTTCATTAAATAACATCCGGGTTTATCAGGAAGTAGTTTTAGTTTTTCTTGTATCATGTTCTCACCCTTCTTTATTATCTTATTATAACAAAAATAAGGACTATTTGAAATCCTTATTTTTTGGTTTTAAATTCACCATTTTTTCAAGTACATACCCTTTATCTTCTGCTATTCCTCCCTTAGAAAGTTCTTTAAAAAAATGTTGTAGAGAAGTACCCCCTAAAGTGAGTTTTAAAGCATTAGAGTATAAATTCTGACTATGGGATAAATCTTTTACAAAGTGGACATATAATATTTCTTGTTGTTCTTCAATATAAAGCTGATTAATTCCCTCCTCTAATGGTGTTAGAGAATAAGCACATGGTGTTAACATATTCTCTTTTAAATGATGAAAAATAGAATATAGGGGTTGTTCTTTAGTAAAAGGATACGAAATGATACGAAAACGTTGTTCTGGATTATCTAGAATTTCATCAGAAGCAATAAAAGTGAATGTATTTCCTCCCTTTTCTTGGTTGGGAATGATTTTTAAAAATTGTTTAAAATCCTCCCTATAAATAACAAATCCTGGTTTGATATATTTATCTTCATAAACAATTGTATAATTCATTTTTACTCCCCCTTATAGATACTTTATTATACAAACTATTTTACAAAAAGTAAAGAGTCTGGTATGATAAAACAGGTGATTTGTGTGAATACAGTTGTTAAAGAGCAAGTGAATATATTGGAAGTTAAAAAATCAAAATTTATTGCACTTGTGAAGCGAATCGATAATGAATTAGAAGCAAAACAAACAGTAGAAGAATGTAAGAAAAGATACCCTATGGCCAAACACTATGTCTATGCTTATATTATAGATGATCTAAAAAGATGCTCTGATGATAAAGAACCTAGTAAAACAGCTGGCGCTCCTATCCTTCAAGTACTAGAAAAAAAAGAAATGAATCATATTATTTGTGTCGTTGTTCGTTATTTTGGAGGCATTCTATTAGGAGCCCCAGGACTTGTTCGGGCTTATACAAAAAGCGCATGCAATGTATTAGATATGGCTACGCAGGCTCCTCTTATTTTATATAAAAAAGTTTTATGTGTTTTCCCCTATGAATTTGTTAATAAAATGGATTTTTTATTAAAGGATAGAACTATTTTAGAAAAAAAATTTCTTGATAAAGTTTCTTATACAGTTCTTTTAGAAGTAGAAGACAAAATATTAACAGAAATAAAAGGTTATAGTGAAGTTATTGAATAAAAAAAGAGCGCTTAGCGTACCCTTTTTTTTATTTCACTTTGTAAAAATAAGTCATACAATTTTGCCTTTTTTGGGTGAAGTAGCGCCCCTAAGGGCAAAAAAACTTCTAGGTATAATTTATGTTGTATAGGAAGATGGCGTAGGATACGAATCACTTCTTTTTCCTCTATTTTTTCTTCAACTTCAAGTAGAAGTGCATAAATCTCCTCGGCATCAATTTTTGTACTATTTTGCATAAAAAACACCAAATCATCCTCTTTCACACTGGAAGAAGAGATGAATACTTTACGCAAAAAAGGAATAATTTCCTCTGTTTCTAAATCATTCATACTTCTTCCCCATCCATACTCCATGTCTTTACATCTGTAATTTTCACGTTAATAATTGAACCAATCTTTTCTTTATCTGCCTTTACGTTGACTAATTTCATTGTTTCTGTATATCCCATTACTTTGGTTTCATCTTTTTCACTGATTCCTTCAATAAGTACTTTAACAATTTTTCCTTTATAAGCCTCATTTGCGCATTTTGAATAATAATTGATACGTTCATTTAGCCTTTGCAAACGTTCTTCTTTGACTTCTTTTAAAATGGTATCTTCCATGTTAGCAGCAGGAGTCCCTACTCGTGGAGAAAAGATAAAAGTAAATGCTGAGTCGTATTTGCACATTTCTACGACTTGTAACGTTTCCTCAAAATCTTCTTCCGTTTCATTTGGAAATCCAACAATAATATCTGTTGTAATAGCTACATTTGGAATTTTCTCTTTTAATTTATGGAATAAATTTAAATAATCTTCTTTTGTATATCTTCTTCCCATTCGTTTTAAAATCGCATTTGAACCAGACTGCAAAGGAAGATGAATATAAGGCATGATATTGTCACACTTTGAAATTACATCTATCATTTTATCTGTAAAATCCCATGGATGACTTGTTACAAAACGAATTCGCTCGATTCCTGTTTTGCTCACATCGAAAAGAAGATCCTCCATACGATAATTTTCTTCTAAATCTTTCCCATAAGCATTGACATTTTGTCCAAGCAAAGTTACTTCTTTATATCCTTGTTCTTTTAAAGATTTTACTTCAGATAAAATAGCTTCTTTTCTTCTGCTTCTTTGTTTTCCTCTTGTATAAGGAACAATACAATAAGTACAGAATTTATCGCATCCATACATAATATTGACCCACGCTTTATATTTTGAATCACGCTTGAAAGGCATATTCTCAATAATATCCCCTTCCTTAGAAAATACCTCAATTTGACTTTCTCTTTTGTTTAAAATAGATTGTATCAGTTGTGGTAAACGATGAATATTATGGGTTCCAAACACTAAATCGATATAATTGTATTTTTCGAGGATTTCATTTACAACAACTTCTTCCTGCGCCATACAACCACTAATTCCAGCAATTACATCAGGTCGTTTTTCTTTGATGTTTTTAATTCGTCCTAAAAAACCGAAAACTTTGTTATGCGCATTTTCACGAATCGCACATGTATTTAAAAGAATAAAATCTGCTTCTTCCATACAGTCAATTTCTGTAAATCCAAGTTCTTCTAAAATGGCTTTAATGTTCTCACTATCGTGTTCATTCATTTGACAACCATATGTTTTTATAAAGTAATGCTTTCCTAAAGCAATTCCTTTTAAATTTTCTTCTAAAATATAATTAATTGTTTGTACTTTTGCATTTTCTCTTGAGCGTTTCATTGCTTCTTTTAAATTAGGTACTATCATGTTCTCACTTCTCTCTTAAGAAAAATCATACCATAATTTCGTTTTCTCTTCAAGGAAAAAAGAGGATTATTTCTCCTCTTCAATAATCTTAATATTTGTGCTAGTTACTATTTCACTACTATCAATTGCAAAATGTTGCATTTCCTTATGGATAATTAAGAAATCAATCATATCTACAACAGAATAAATAACCATAAAGACACCAATTAGTTTTGTGATAGCAACAGCTCCTCGAAATGGGTTAGTTAAAAAAAGTATACCTCCCGCTAAAATGAAAATCGATAAAACAAGCGTAAATACCCAATTCTTAACGTTGTTTGTTTTTAAAAGATAAGCAAATTGTAATTTAGATATTCCATTAACAAGCATCAAAATCCCAATTAATATAGGAATAATACTTGCCATAAGTTCCGTATTCAATATAATAATTAGTCCTGCGACAACCATGAAAACTTGACTGATAAAACCTAAATTCATATAGTTTGTTTCTTTTGCAAAGAGTTGTTTTGCTAGTGGAATAATAGCAAGAAGAAGCGTTCCTCCTACAACATAAGAAATAATTTTTAGTGTTAACTCTGCTTTTAAGATTAAAAAGATTCCTAAGATAATAAAAACTAGCCATGATACTAAAGATGTTTTCAATATTTTATCAAACTGTTTTTTCATACATACCCTCTTCTCTTTTTCTATTATACCATACCACTTTTTATTTGTAAAACTATAATGCGTCTAAAAGCTGTTTATATTTTCTATATTCTAAGGCAATCATCTGATACATTTTGTTTCCGAATTTTAATTTCACATGTCTTGACCAATTTGTTAAAGTTACTTCCTCATGATGTGTAATTGCCCATGGATAACAATTATTGATGAGATCAAAGATTAATTTTTTATTTTGATTTACTTTTCGACTAAGATAAATAAAAGCAATCACGCGATAGTTGATACAAGTATTTACTAATTTTTTCTGGTTGAATAAAATTTTATAAATATCAAAAAGATTTAGATTTTCTTCAATCGCAAGGGTATCTAAAATTTCCATTCTCTTGAAAACATTTTTTTCATTATAAATTGTATCATAACAGTTTGGATAGACGACATTAAACTTCTGCTTTATTTGTTTTTTATTATCTAAAAAGACATAATCCATTAATTCTTTCATTCCAATAGTCGAAAAGAGGAGCCGTATAAAAGGTTCTGTAATAGCGTACATAGCTCCATATATGGTTCCTTTTTCATTAAAGGCAAGTCCCAGATATCCTTTCATAAAAAATAAATCTGGATTAATAAATTTTTGCATTTCTACTATGTTTTTAAGTGCTACATATTTTGGATTTGCATGTTCTTCTAAAACATTCATGTATTTAAATTG
Source organism: uncultured Bacilli bacterium (assembly GCA_948629335.1). GTDB lineage: Bacteria > Bacillota_I > Bacilli_A > RF39 > UBA660 > CATOJL01. The sequence goes on along the minus strand of CAPHZB010000012.1, from coordinate 748 downwards.
ATTTCCTTTAATTCCGTTTTCACCACGAATGATACTTTCAATCAGCCCTACTCCATATGTATAAGGTGTACTATCTGTATATAAAATATTAAAGCCATGAGGAGCAACAACGATACTTTTGGTTGTTTTATCTTTCAGTTTTAAAAGATATACCTTATAATTTAAAATGCTATGCATATAATTTTTAAGTATAGTATAGGGTGCGTTTATTTCCAGTTTTCTAAAATCAATTTTGGAATAATGATTAGAAAGACATTTTTTAAATTTTCGACTACGATATTGTTTCTTTATTTTTCTATACGCTTTTCGTTTTTCTTTTTTAGATACTTCTATTCCAAGAATACTACAAATTGAGATAAAGTAAGTAGTATCAGAATACATTTGTAAAAGAGAAATGTTCTCAAGAGCAAATTTCTTTAAAACAGAAAGTTTCTCTTTTTCTAACAAGAAGACATCATTTTTTTCATCATAAGTAAAGTAGCTAGAATAAGAGGAAAGTTCTGGACTTGGAAAACAACTGGCATCCCCTTTTGCCTGTATGATGTATTTTCTTTTAATTCGGGCAAGAAAATATTTTAGTTTATAGGCGCTAGTTATCATACAAAACCTCCTTTTTTGCGCTTTACTATAACATAATTTCTTTTAAATTTCAACAGGTGGCCAGAAGAATACAGTGAGTATTTATAGTTAATCGATTGAGTAGATATATATATCACTATATATGTCCCTCCCAGAACTGGACGTGCGG
>CAPHZB010000011.1 GCA_948629335.1 uncultured Bacilli bacterium | reverse complement strand
GTAATTGCACTCAATTATATAGATGAAATCATAGATTGGCTAAATAAAAGAAATGGCGAGAAGTGGTAGTCTATGAGAGAGAAGAAAGCATTATGGTTGTGTATGAGATATAGTGGAAGTTGTAAGCTATGTCCTAGAAATAAAAAGTGTGATGAAGAAATAGAAAAAGAAAGGCTAGGTGCTAAATATGAAAGTAAAAATACTAGGGACGGAATACGAAATAATAAGAAACGCAAGTGTAGAAGAATATCCTAAGTTAAAAAATTGTGATGGATATACCGACCAAAGTATTAAGCAAATAGTAATACCTGAATTTGTTAAAGATGATATGTCCCAAGAAGATTTAGAATACTACACAGAGAAAGTAATACGACACGAAATTATCCATGCCTTTATGTATGAAAGTGGATTAGATTCTAATAGTGAATATGCAAAGAATGAAGAGTTAATTGACTGGATAGCTATTCAATTTGAAAAGTTGTTAGTTGTATTCGAAAAAGTTGGGGCACTTACTCCTAAGGAAATTGTGGTACCTATAGAAATTATGAAGAATATCTTAGAAAAAAAATATATACGAGTATGTCAAAAAACGGAAGATGTTAGAGAAGAGTAGTTAAGAAATGATGGTGGTGATGTGGCAAAATATAACTGGGATGAGTTAGAAAAGGAGTATATCTTAGGAGATTACAAAAGTGTAAGTTGCTTCTTAAAAGAAAAAAATATCTCCAATAATGGAGGTACTAAAAAGAGGACAAAAGGGTGGAAAAATAAAAAAGTACTAAAAGAGAACAAGAAAAGTTCTAAAATCATTGAAAAAGTTATTGAAAAAGAATCAGAAAAGGAAGCGAAGAAGATTGTCAATGTAAAAGACACAGCAGAAGAACTACTAAATAAAATTAATGAGTCAGTATCTGAATTAAATAAGTACTTTTCTAGAAATACCAAGAAGACGAAAATAATTGAATATAATAATGAAGTTGGAAAGCCTAGTAAAGAAGTTATTGAAGAAAATGAAGAAATACAAGAATTTTTCTCCATTATAGATAGAAATGGATTAAAACAAATCACTTCCGCTTTAAAAGATATTAATGATATTCTAAATAAGAACGATAATGAGGATAAAGATAATGCCTATGTTGAAGAATTAGAAAAAGCATGGAGAATTAGAAATGAAGAATAAAGCAATATCATTTTACATCGATCATCCGGCAGAATTTGCACAGGATATTTTAAAAGTTAATCCTACAAAGAACCAACAGGAAGTTATGAATGACGTTGCTAAATATTCCTTGGTATCAGTTAAAAGTGGACATGGAGTTGGTAAGAGTGCTTTAGAGTCGTGGATTATATGGTGGTATATAAGTACAAGACCGTATCCTAAAATATTGTGCACTGCTCCAACCAAACATCAATTACATGATATATTATGGGCGGAAGTATCTAAATGGAAACGAAATAGCAAAGCATTAAATTGTAATTTCGAATGGACAAGTGAAAAAATATACTTAAAAGGGAGTCAAGAAGAATGGTTTGCAATAGCGAGGACATCAAATAAACCAGATGCATTGCAAGGAACACATGCCGAACATGTTTTAATAATTATAGATGAAGCAAGCGGTGTTCCTGATGTAGTGTTTGAACCTGTTCTTGGTTCAATGTCAACTAAAGATGCTAAGTTATTAATGTGTGGAAATCCTACTCAGTTGAGTGGTTTTTTTTATGATAGCCATACGAAATTAAGGAGTATGTATAAAACACATACTATTGATGGTTCAAAAAGTGAAATGGTAGACCCTAAATATGTTCAACAAATCATAGATATGTTTGGCAAGGATAGCGATGTATACCGTGTACGTGTCGCCGGAGAATTTCCAAAATCAAACCCTGATAGTTTTATTGATCTAGAAATGGTAGAAAGAAATACAAAAAATAAAATACTAGAAAGTATAAACAACATTTCTTTAGGAGTGGATGTAGCAAGATTTGGTGATGATGAAAGTGTTGTTGCAACTATATTTAATCATTTAAAATTAGATAAATTAGACACATTTAAGCATAATGATACAATGAAATTAACAGGGCAATTAGTTAATATTATTCAGAAATTAAATATAAAATATCCAAACATAGTTATTCGAGTAAAGATAGACTGTGACGGACTTGGTGTTGGTGTATACGACAGATTGAAAGAAGTTATTTCTGAAAAAAGATTAAGGGCAATTGCAATTGAATGTCATTTTGGTGGAAAAGGTGGAAAAGTAAGTAAAGATGAACCTATCGAATATAAGAACTCTACTGGGATTATGTGGGGAACAATAAGAAGCAAGCTTTTGAATGATAGCTTGTTTTTGATTAATGATGACGAACTCATTAGTCAATTAACTAATAGAAAGTATTTTATTGAGTCGGATGGAACAATAATACTTGAAAAAAAGGAAGATATGAAAAAAAGAGGAATTCATTCTCCCGATAGAGCAGATGCTTTAGGTTTAGCATTATATGAGCCTAAAAACAGTATGGAGATGTCAAATAAGCCATTTATTAAAATTTAAAGGAAGTGATAATGTGTTACGATATAGCAAAAAACTATTAGAAAAGGAAGAAAGCATAACGGCAATATTTTTTAAAGCTCAGGATGAATTAGACGCTAGAAGAAAATTATATGATGAGTTTAGGCAAAAATTAACTGATGAAGAAGTCGCTAGTCTTAGCGATGAAGATATAAAAGTTCCTCTAGCAAGATATTTAGCAGTTATGGCAGTTGGATTTTTTGCAGGTAAACCACCAGTATATAAAATTCATGCTTATGACAAAGAAATAGACAAATTGAATCAAGAGTTATTCGATAAAAAATCGAATGACGAACAAAAAGTAAAAGAAATGGAATATATACTCAAACACGTTACTGATTATAATGATGATGCAAAAGAATTTTTTAGTCTAGCTTTTGATTATTTTGTGAAAAGGGCATGTTATGAAATTATATACAAAAATAACAATTCTGAAATTGTTTATGCTAAAAGCGACGCCTTAGAAACAGTAGCAATATGGGATTATTCAATACCAAAACAATTGATTGGACTATATAGAGTTATTAGAACAACACTTGCTAATGGCGAATATCAGAATATGGTCGAACTAACAACTGTAAATGGAAAAAGGTACTATATGGATACCCCTGAAAAAAGAAAGTTGTTTAGTAATAAAGAAGAGTATAAAAGACAATTTAAGAATGAACCATTGTTTAAAGAAGATAGGAAGAAGTATGAACCGCCTAAATGGGATGATATCCAAGCAATTGCTATGGAAAATGAACATAACTTAAATATATTTGAAAATGTGTTAAGTTTAATTAAGACTTATACAAGGGCTATTCAAAATGAAAGAAATACCTTTAAATACAATGATGAAGCAATTTTAAGTGTACTTGGATATGTTCCTGAAAATCCGTCAATAATTTACGATGAGAACGGAAGACCAATGAAAAATCCTGCTAGAATACTTGAAGACGAAATGGTGCTAGAAACTAGAGTTCGATACTTACAAGACGGTGGAAAGTTAGAATGGATCATAAAAGAAGTTAACGACAGTGCATTTCAAAATCACAAAAAAACACTTATGGATTTAATTTGTTTATGTGCATTTATTCCAAATATGACCGATTTAGGATTTACACAAGCAGATAATAATAGTGCTTTAGAGAAAAAATTCTTTGCACTACAGCAGTTAATAGTAGATGCAGAAGCGGATTTTACTCAAGGCATGCTAAGGCGATGGGAACTAATATTTAATAAGTTTAACAAAGATAAAAACAAAGAATATGATTTTAGAAATGTAGAAATTACATTGCAAAGAAATATGCCCAGTGATAGTTCTAGTATGGTTAGTATGATAATGCAACTACGAGAATTATTAGGAGATGAAACCTTAATAGGAATGTTACCATTTGATTTAGATCCTAAAAATGAAATAGCTAAGAAAAAAGCAGAAGCCGAAACCAATTTAGAAGACAATCAAGAACTTATGAAAAAATTTAGTAAGAATAAAGATGTCTATAAAAATAATGGTGATAATTTAGATGGTGAATCAAAAGAAGATTTAAAAACAACGCCTGGAGAGGTCATAAAAGGTTCTAAAGAAACAGAAACTGACAATAAACCTACTGCAATACAGGATTTAGATAAATTAAAAAAAGTAGGTGTTCTGATTGAATCAAGAATTAATAACTAAAAGATGGAACGTATCTAGAGAGGAATTAAAACAATTTCAATCATGGTATAAAAAACAAAATAAAAAAACACAAGATAAGATTCAAGAAATAATAAATTATTTTGACATATCCTACAATGATTTAAATAAAAGAATAAAATCTTCTGATAAAGAAAGATTAAATCGTAAAATAGAAGAATGGAAAGAATTAGGAATTTATAATGGTTATTTTAAATACCGTATAGAGAGGTTAAATAAGTATAATATAAATTATCAAGAATTAATAGAAATACTTCTATATGGTACGTTTATGGAAGAATTACGAAATGTTGGTATTGAAATAAGTAATCTTTATGAAAAAGTTGCTATAGATTGCTATAACCAAGGCGTGAATGATTTAGGAAAGAGTGGGAAAAAAATATCTCATTCTTTTTTAGATAATTTTAACCTTATACTAATAGATGGAATCATATTTGCAGACTACCTTGACGCTTTATATCTTACCCATATGCAAGAAATACAAAAACAATATCTTATTTCTTTACAGCAAAAGAAAAAATTAGATATTTATAGTGATGCAATGCAAAGGCAATTTGAAAAACAACGAAATAGGCTTATTTGTGTTAATGATGAGAAATATAGTGGTGGCTTGGATAAATATGTTATTGCACTTGGAAATATGGCATATTTAGAAGCAAGTAGTGGGTATAATGCCAAAGTTAAGTTTATATCTGACCATTGTGAAAATGTTACAGAGATGTGTTCTTACATGGATGGAATGATATTCAATACTAAAAAAAGGAATGTATTTAAAAGGCCTTATGGAGATACTACTAAAGATTTAGTGGTACAAGAAATAGATATAATGGGATTAGTAATAGGTATAAATCAGCCACCCATTAGCAACCACTTTCATTATTGTCATAGTACATTAACCTATTCAGTAGATAAAAGCGCAGATAATCTAAGAGAAAAAATATTTTTTAAAAATAGATATAAGGACGTTACAAAAGAATGGACATTAAAAAAATCAGAAAATGGTAAAGTTGTGTATGCAAAATCTATTAATATAGATGGAAAGGAATATTTTGTAGGGAAAAAAAATAAGATACATCACAAAAATAATGAAAAACATATTGCAGAATTGATGGTTAAGACATTTGGAGGAGAGTTACAGTATTTGCCTGAAATTGGAGAAAAAGATTGCATAAGGTGTGGAGATTTCCTATTCAAAAAGGAAATATGGGATTTGAAGGAAATCGGAAAAAATGCCACTAGTAAAACCAGGGCAGTAGATAATATTCTAAAAGATACAAAAGGACAATCAACAAATTTCGTAATAGATATAACAAATTCCTTGCTTGAAAGAAATAATATAATTGAACAAACAGAAACAATCTATTCAACTAAAAATAGAGAGTGGATAGACAAAATTATAATCTTTGATGATAATAAGTTATTAAAGGTTTATGAAAGAATCAAATAAAAAAAGAGATTGACACCCTCTCCAATAGCGGAGTGGGACCAATCTCATATGTAAATTTACATTTACATATTAGCATATTTTACGCATAAAGTCAAATTTTATGCACAGTTGCACTGCTTTGTAAGTAGTGTACTGATGATATTGAAACAGGTTCGATTCCTTGCAATCTTTAATTGTTTTAGTGAACAATGCCCTTATTTGGTAAAGAGCGAGTGGATAAACACTTGGATAACGGTTCAATTCCGAATATATCATCAGTACAGTGCTTATAAATAGCACACTAAGTCGATTAGAAGTCGGCTTTTTTTGGTTTGACTCACCGAAACGAGTTAATATTGGCACCTGAGCCGAAAGAAAGGAACAAAAAAATGGAAGAAAAAGAAAAGGTATCTACTACCGAAACAGTAGAAACAAAAGAAAATGAAATTCAAACTAAGGATGGAAAGGAAGAGAAAAAAGAAAAACTCTATACCCGTGCCGAAGTTGAACGCATTAAATCACTTGAGAGAAAAACAATGCGTGAAGAATTTCAAAAAGAAGCAGAAGCCAAAAAGGCGGAAGAAGAAAGACTTGCGAAAATGGACGAAGAACAAAAGAAATCTTATGAATTAGAACAAGCAAATCAAAGAGCACTTACTGCTGAAAGCGAACTTAATGCTTATAAATTAAAAGATGAAGCCATAGAACAAGCAAGAGAAAAAGGAGTAGATTTAGACCTTATGCAGACTCTTGATTATACAAAAGAGACTGTTGAAAGTATCACAAAAAAGATTGAAATATTTTCACAGGCTTTAAGGAAAAATCATGAAAATGCAATAAGCGAATATTCAAAAGAACCTACTCCACAAGTAGGTGAAAATATCCGCACCGATGAAAACAAAACTGGATATGAAAAATTTGAAGAAAATTATAAAAAATAAAGAAACGGAGAGATTTTTAAATGAATGAAGACGTAATTAAGTTTTACGACGGCAAAGCCGTAAATGGACAAGCATTTGGTGCTTACATTTCAGAGATTGCAAAAACAAGAGAGAACAAATTAATCAATGCTGATATATTTACTAGTGATAAAAATGTAAATGATACATTTGCAAACTCAACTGGTAATATTTATGCGGTATTACCACTTTTAGGAGATTTTAATGGAAATGCTCAAAACTATGATGGTGAAACCGATTTAACAGAGGGAGAAGGAGTAGACACTTATCTTTATGGTGTAACCAGTTATGGTCGAGCCTTAGTTGGAAGTGAAATTGATTATGCTAATGAAATAGCAGGTAAGAATGTTGATTTTAGAGAACATTTAGCAAAAAGAATGGGTGAAAAATGGGTAGATATTCGTGAAAATACTTTAATTAGTATTATTAATGGTATGTATTCATCTACTACTGATGGTGCCGGTGTATTTGCGAGTGAACATACTTTAGAGGTAGATAAAATTGAAGAAACATCTTTAAATGATGCATCACAAAAGGCACTTGGAGATAAAGACTTTAATGGTAAAGGATTAGTTCTTACTATTATGCACTCTAAAATTGCTAATAATTTAAGAAATAAAAAATTGTTAGAATATATGAAATATACTGATGAAAATGGTATGGAAAGAAACTCTAATTTAGCGCAATGGGGAGATAAGTTAGTATTAGTAGATGACACTATTACCACTTTAAAAACATATACATATAAAGTTACAACAGATACAACTTTAAATACTAATAAAACTTACTATACAAAAAATGGTAATGTTTATGTAAAAGTAGATGAGCCAAACGTTGCTAATATTTCTGCATATTATGAAGTTGATAAAATTACTACTAAATATATGACCTATGGTATTGGTAATGGTGCATTTATTCGTGATGACAATTTACCAGTAGAAGTACCATTTGAAAGATATAGAAATCCATTCAAAAATGGTGGAAAAGTTACTTTACTTAATCGTGAGAGAAAAGTACTTCATCCAAAAGGATTTAGTTTCATAAGGGAAGAAGTTAAAACTGATTCACCAACTGATGAAGAATTTGCTGATGGTGCCAATTGGGGGCTTGCTAAGAGTTCTGATGGTACTAAATTTTACCCACATCAATTAATCCCAGTAGTTAGAATTGTTTCAACCGAGGCTTGATTTATGAGTAAATTTAGAAATAAGGTTACTGATGAGATTGTAGAAGCAAATAGTTTTACAGAATTATTTGCCTTTTCTCACAATTCCAATTATGAATTAGTAGAAACCAAAGAAGATAAACCAAAAGCAAATTCAAAAAATAAAACCAAAGAAGATAAACCAAAAGATATTGAATCAACAGTAGAATAAAAAAGAATTGGAGGTTGATAGAATGACAGATGAATTTATATCTAATATGCTTGAAAGATTAAAAAAGGATATTAGTGTCAATTTCAAAGATGGCGATGATGAAGTGTTAAAGGGCTTTATTAGTGATTATACTTCTATCGCCTCTGACAATTCTAATCGTAGAAAAAATGATGAAAAATTATATCCATATGTTTACAATGCTGTTAAGTCAGCCTATCTAAGACGTGGTGACGAGGGAAGTTCTAGCTCAACTGAGGGCAGTTTATCTACATCATATATTGATATAGAAGAAAAGCTAGCTAAAGACATAAGAACTATAAGGTTGATGAAATGAGGATAAGAAATTTATCTACAATGTATATTTATAGACCTAAAAGAAAACTGATAAAAGGTGAAAGAATAACAAGCTGGTTTTATGTAGATGAAGAAATGTTGAATCCTCAGCAAGACATAGATGAATTAAACCGCAATAGTGCTGGCGAAATTGACTATGAAATCGTTAAACTTCGTATTGATAGAGAAGTGAATATAACTAAAGGTGATGGAATCTCTTTTAGTCCTTTAAAAATAGATGAAAATAATGTGGTTATCAATGATGGCAAACCTGATTATTTAGTCGAAAATATGCCTAAGGTAGGGAAAACTACACTTTATACCTTAGTTACCAATAATGGAGAATAGTTATGATTAGTGCAGATTGGAACAAAGATAGTCTTAAGAGTTTTGAAAAGAAGATGGAAACAATCATAAAAAAATTGCCTGAGGCAACTAAAATGGGAGTTAATGACTCTTTAAAAAATACTCAAGAAAAAGCTTTAAAAAATAAGCGTGGGAATAAAGACAAGAACCTAATCCTTATTGAATTCATGGATATTACTACAACGAGAATAGTAGGTAGGGTGTATACTGATAGGAACACTTTTGACTATGCGCCATATCTAGAATTTGGAACAGGTACAAAATTAGACCCAACGGGACCAGGACCAAAACCAGAGCACACGCAAGCTTATAAAGATTCAAATGGTGCATGGTGGCTACTGCCAGTCAATAAAGCAAATAAAAAATTAAATAATAAGGTTGTTAATATAGATGGCAAACTATTTTACGTTATGTTTGCTACTAAACCGTATCCATTTATGCGTCCAGCGTCATTTTCTTCTCGTCAAGAAAATGCTGACTTAGTAAATGAGAGAGTAGGGAAGTTACTGATGGAGGTATTAAAGTGAAAGAATTTAAAGTAAGTGAGTTTTATGATATGGTTATAACTATATTAGAGGAGATACTAAGCGAGGTTGTTGGAGAAAATCCTAATGGAAATGCTCAATTTCCATGCATAGTAGTACAAGCACCTATGAGAATTGATGAAGTAAACGGGGAAAATGAAAAAGGCAAAAATATACCAATCAAATCAAGATTTTCAATAACTTGTGAAGCATGGACTAAAAAAAAATCATCTAGTATAGCGCTGGCTGATGAAATAGATAGTAAATTGCGAGGATATAATTTTACGAGAATAGGGACACCTATAGACCTTTATGACGAAAACACAAAATGTCATCGTTATGGGGGAAGCTATGAGGTGTTTTATAATGCTCTAACAAATAGTTTAGAGAGAATTAAATAGAGAGGAAGTTAAAATATGAAACTAGAAATACAATTATTTGCTACACCTAAAACAGGAATGTTAACCAAAATTTACACAAGTGATAAAGAATTTCCACTTGAAGAAGATTTAGATTTAATTATGTATACGGAAGAAATTCCAGCAATTGAAGATCCAGCAGAAGCGTCAACATATCAGACTACGGACATGGATGGAGAAGAACAAAGCAAAGGTCCTAAAAAGGCAACAACGCCAGCTATTCCAGTTCTTTATACCAGTGCACAACATGATAGATTAAAAGCTATAGCTGATAGTAACGAAAGTCTTTACTTTTTTATTCGATATCCAAAACATACTTGTGCCGAAGGAGAAGAACCACTAGTTAAATCATTTAGTGCACAGATGGATTTAACAGGAGATACTATTACAGCTGGAGATTTTATCAAAGATACTTTAACACTATATAGGAATTCTAGTGTAAGAGAAACACACGGATTGCCTAAAGCACCAGCCAGCAATTAATAGGAGGTGAAGTATGGCTAAGTTTAAAGAAAAAGCTACAAACCGTGTTTGGGAGGTTACTAATGCAGAACATCTTAAACACTTTCGTGCCAATCCTAGATTTGAAGAAATCAAGGAAGTAAAAAAAGAAGTAAAAGAAAATAAAAAGGTAGAAGATACTACCAAAGATAAAAAGTAAAAGGAAAGAGGTTTTATTATGATTTTAAAAATTAAAGACAAAGAATATTCATTTACAGCTACTATGAAAAAGATAGTTGGAATGAATAAAAAGTTAAAGGTAAAGAATTTAAGAGATGCTTTTTTTAAAGCATTAAATAATGTTGACTTTGAGTTTTTAGCTGATTTTCTTATGGAGTTCTCTGATAATGACATTAAGAAAGAGTTAAACGGAGATTATAATAGAGTTTACGATTTAATGGAAGCATGGGTAAATGAAGCTACTGAGGAAGAGCCAAGAAGCTACGAAGATATTTATAAGCTATTAGCTGAGGAGATAAATGATAAAAGTTTTTTCGGAAAGAAGATGACGAAGGAGGAATTGGAAGTTCAAATGAACAATCCACTAGCCGACTTCGACATCAACCAAGTAATTACCAACACAGCGGAAAAAGTGATGGGAGAAGTAGTAGCAGAAGAATTCAAAGGATACAAAGGCTAGATTACATTGATTTAATATACGACTTAGAGCCGTTGGCTTACCGATTTGGAATGAAACCTCACGAATTTTGGGATTCTACATACAGAGATGTAAAACTATATGTAGAATCTCGTTCTCTTCAATTAGAAGATGAGGAAAAGAATAACATTTGGTTAATGGAAAATTTAGGAAATAAGTTAATTGGTGCTGGAATGACTGCTAAAAGTCCTAAGAATTTAAACTTGATTAAAGAAATCTATAAAGATTTATTTAAAGAAGAATTAGCCAAACTGAATGTTTATGAACGTAAAGCTAGCGAGGGAGAGGACTTAATAAATTTGATGTTAGAATTGACAGAGGAGTTAAAACAAGAAACGAACAAAAAAGAATAATGAGGAATCACACAAAGGAAATGGTGGTGATGACTTATTACTATCGAAGAATTAGAGATAATTATAAGAGCCAATATTACTGATGCGATGAGTGGCATCAAAAAAATAACTGATGAGGTTAAAAATGCTGTAGATAAAAGCGCCGAACCTATGAAAAATTTAACTACTCAAGCAAAGAGTATGGCTAGTCAGAGTGCCTCTAGTGTATCTCAGATGAAAACTCAAATGAGGAGTTACAGTAGCTCTATTCAAGAAACTTCTAAGCAACAGGAATATTTAACAGCTAAAATAGAAGATTTAAAAAATTTGTTAGATAAAGCTGATATGGGATTTGAAGTTGGAGATACAATGAAGATTGAGGCTGATATAGAAAAACTTGAAAATCGACTAAGAAAGTTACAAAGTCAGGGTCAAATTACTGGTAGAAAAATGTCTAATGCTATTGAACAAACAAAACCTAAAATTAAAAAAGCTAGTAATCTTTTAGAAAGTGTGATAGCAAAATTTAAAAGGATTTCAACTAATAGCAAAAAAGTAGGGAAAGACGTTACTTCTACTTTCAATAGTGGTATAAAATCCATCAAAAAATTTGCTTTAGGATTGCTAAGTGTTAGAACAGCATTTAGTATGATTAATAAGGCTACGCAATCATATTTAAGTTATGATACACAGTTATCCAGTTCTATTCAAAATTGTTGGAATGTGTTAGGAAGTCTATTAGCGCCAGTATTAGAAACCGTTGTCAATTTATTTTCAAAGGCTGTCAGTTATGTACATGCTTTTGTGCAGGCACTCACAGGAATAAATCTTGTAGCTAGAGCAAATGCAAAAGCAATTGACAATCAAGCTAAATCAACAAAAAAATTAGGCGATACTCAATCTAGTTTGGATGAATTTCATACAATTAATAAAGATAGTGGTTCGGGTGAAGAAAATAGCAAGCTCATTACAGTTGAACCTGTGGACTTAAGCAGTTTTGATATTCTTTTTGATTGGATAGATAAGGCTAAAAAAGTGTTAACAACATTATTTGATCCAATAAAACAAGCTTGGGAAAATAAAAAACAAGGTTTAATATCTAGCATGGTAAATGCTTTCGAAGGAGTTAAAAAAGTAGGAGTGTCAGTATTCACTTCTATTTTTGACGTTTGGACAAATGGTACTGGGCAAAAAATAGTTGACAACTTTTTACAACTTTTTACTAACATGTTTAACATTGTAGGTCAATTAGGTAACACTTTTTCTGTGGCATGGGGAAATGCTGGCAATGGAAGTTCTATTATTCAATCTATAGCAGATATATTTATAGCAATTGAAGATATTGTTGTTAGTATATCTGATTCGTTATTGAAATGGGTTATGAGTGATGATTTTCAAAATGCGTTAAATACGGTTTTTGGAATTATGTCTGATTTGTTTGATTATACAAAAGATATTATTTCTTGGATATCTAAAATGTATGATAAATATTTAGCACCTGTAGTAGATAAAATTTTAAATTGTATATCAAAAATTATTATAGCTATAGGGTTAGTATGGGACTGTTTGAAACCAATCGTTGATGATGTAATTGAAAATATCAAGAATGTTTTAGAACCTGTTATAGAAGGATTATGTGGTGTAATTGGAGGAATTATAGATAGTCTAAATGGAATTTTAGATTTTATTATTGGTATTTTTACTGGTGATTGGAACAAAGCTTGGGATGGGATAAAAGGCTATATTCAGGGTGTAGTAGATACTATCACTTCATTGTTTAGTGGGGTATGGAATACTTTAATAGCTGGTGCTGAAAACGGATTAAATGGAGTTAAATCAATATTTTCAATTATCCCTAATTGGTTTAAAGATACCTTTACTAAAGCTTGGACGAATGTTAAAAAGGTATTTTCAAGTGGAGGAAAAGTATTTGATGGTATCAAAGAAGGAATTTTAGATGGTTTAAAATCTGTAATTAATATTTTGATTCGAGGAATTAATAAAGTAATAAAAATTCCATTCGATGGTATCAATAAAGCCTTAACAAAAATCAAGAATATATCCATTATCGGGCAGAAACCATTCAGTGGTTTGATTAGTACAATTTCAGTACCTCAAATCCCAGAATTAGCAGGTGGTGGTGTCTTAGATAAAGAAACAGTAGTACGTGTAGCCGAATATTCAAATGCAAAATCTAATCCTGAAATTGTATCACCTAGAGATATGATGAAAGAAACGATGAAAGAAGCCATTGAAGAAACTGGAATGAATAATCGGCAAAATCAAAAGCAGGAATTAGAAGTATACGGAAGAACTGAAATCGAAGGAGATAAGCTAGTCATAATTTATGATAAGGCAAAAAATAATAAAGGCTATGATGGTGGAAAAAACCCATCATTTGAATATTAAGGAGGGGAATAAAAAATGTTAAAAAAAGGTAAAAATCCATTATTTCTTTTTAATGGTGAGGCTTTACCTGGTAATCCCTCTGTCGGTTATTTGGAAGAAAATGAGCAAATGGTTGAAGGCACTAGAAATGCACGAGCTCAAACAATTGCTCAACCTGTAAATAGGCGAATTGTAAAATTTAGCAATTTAGTGTTTCCTTTTCTTGACTTAATAGATTATCATTGGCTAAGAGATAATGTGGAAAATTTTGAAGTTCTTCTTACATATTTCGATAGTGAAGAAATGGACGCTATAGTTCGTAGATTCTATTTTGGTAATATGACTGGAACTCCTATAGAATGGGAAAATTATCAGGGCGTACAAAAGCCTACTAAATACAAAGATGTGAAAATTAACATCATAGATATGGGGTATTAATATGGTGAGTAAAGAAATGATAGAACAGCTTAAAAAACCTAAGAGAAATCTTGGGTTTTTGAAAGTTGAGTTTAATATAATAGATCCTGACGCTAACCCAGTTGTAACCGTTAATAATGAAGAAATATTTAGTAATGTCCAAAATATTAAACAAACGGAAACTGTACAAACAGGAAATTATGCTACATTAGAAAAAAATTTTTGGCTTCTTGATGACACACAGCCATTGCTTGGTAGTGAGGAATTAGAACAAGCATATGTAAGTTCATTTATGAGCAATGAAAATTGCATTTACAATGATAAACCTTGTATAACCTTAGAATCCGATATCTATTTGACAACTTTAGGTTTAACAATGATATTTGATGATATCAACAATAATTATGCTAAAAAAGTCAATGTAAAAGCTTATAGAGATGATATTCAAATAATGAATAAGGATTATAACTTGGAAAATTACAAGGAAAGAGTTATCTTTGCCGATAATGATGAATTATTTAGGTGGAATAAAATTCAAATATATTTTTTAGAATCTAGCTTACCATATAGAAGGCTTAGAATAAATCAATTGTTAGTAGGTATTTTAGAGATTTATAGAGATGAAAATATTATAAGTGCCGAAAGTAAAGAAAAAACTACTATGATAAATAGTGAACTTCCAACTCACACTTTTAAATTTACAATTGATAATATGAATAAGTTATTTAACCCTGACAATCCACAGGGCTGGTATAGATACATATTACAGAAACAACCTATATCATATGAGTGGGGTTATCAATTAGACAATGGAACAGTAGAGTGGATACTGGGAGGAAATATGCTACTTACTGGATCGGTAAATGTTGGTGAAAATCAAGTGACATTCAATACTACTACTTTAATAAATTATCTAACCAATACCTATAAAAAAGGAGTGTATGCTTCAGCAGGGAGAAGTCTATACGATTTAGCTTTAGATGTATTGAATGACAATTCTATTGATACTAGCCAGTACAATCTATGGGAAGGTTTAAAATTGATTAAGACGGAAGCACCTTTACCAAAACTAGAAGCTAGGCAATTGTTACAAATAATTGCAACAGCAGGAAATTGTGTATTATTTACCAATAGAGAAAACATTATCAATATTCAACCGTTTGTATACGAACTCAGAGAAGATGGAATGGACTATGCTTTTATAACCAGTAAGCCAACAGTAAAAATCCAAAGCGAGCTATATAATTCTATTGTTTATATAAATCACTATTCGATAGATAGTCAGGTTAGTGAACTATTTAAGAATGAAGATTTACATATAAGTGGAAATACAGTTTTGGAAATAGAGTATGATTTAGCAACTAATGTTAGTGCTACTATAACAGGTGGAACGATAGTAAGTGAAATTTACTATGGTCGGTATGCAGTGTTAGAAATTAGTCCTAACGAAAATGAAGTAATCTCATTAACAATAAGTGGAAATAAAATCAATGTTAGCCAAACAGTCGATTCAAAAAATTATAATTTTGATGGAGAAGATATTACTTATAGAAATGATTTAGTTACACAGCTATCTGAAAGTTCAAAAGATATTAAACTGAAAGAATTTATCGGTAATTGGTACAACAACAGAAATATTTATTCATTTAACAATAGAGGAGATATTACCAAAGATACGAGAACAATATTACCAATTGAAACAGATTTTAGTAGTGGTTTGATAGGTTATTTAGTAGAAAATAATATCAACTATAATGGTGCTTGGAGTGGTAGTAGTACAGTTATTAAAGTAGGTGATGAAAATGTGGATTGAACCTATATATGATAGAACGAGAGCAGATGTAGATTTAATAAGATTAGACCCAACGAATGCGAATACCAAAGGAGCTTATAATTATACAGACTTAAATAGAATAGAAGTTGATTGTGAATATGTGGCAAATGAGTATAACAAAAAATATGCATCATTTGAACCTCTAAATTTGAAAATAAAGACAGATTGGAAGGTTACAGATATTCCAACAATCACAGAATTAAACAGAATTAGGAACAATATAAAAACTTTAATGGAAGCCGTAAATGACAATCTAGAGCAAATAGAATTTACAAATACTATGGACTATAAAAAGGCAAACATTTTAGAAAAAAATCTATCAATAATTAAATACGTTATAGAGTTTTATAAAAAAGAACTAAGAACTTGTAATATGTTTTATTGTGGCATTGATGGTATGGGTATTTATGCTAGTCCGGTTGAATTTGTAGAGGTATTTGAATTTGCCGGTGACATGTTTTGTGGAGAGGACGTTGATTTATGAAAAATTATATAAAAACAATATGGAAAGATAGAAAGGTAGAGTATCCTCACAGGTACAAAGACCAGAACGGAAATGTGTTGATACTTACAAAAGACCCAGGAGAAGTAGAAGAAGAGGGAACAAAGGTTACTGCTGAACGAATGAATAATATCGAAGAAGCAATTGACTATCTTTATAAGGTTTACAATGACAGTTTAAATAAAGTTTATGGTGTTAGACGTTCTCTTGAAACTTCATCATCAACTTGGGAGAGAATTGAAGACGCTGTTGGACTTGTAGCTAATGCACAAATAGGAACAACTCCTGTAAGAAATGATTTTGATGAAATTTATCCGTGGAGTGATATTATAACTTACAATTACGATATTACTGCTCAACAAACAATTGCATATTATGGTGACCCTAATTTTAGATTTGATGGAACTAATGGTGAAGTTCTCACTAGAATACCTGAGTTTTATTGGAGAAGATATAGGGACAGTGAATATGAATATATTTTAATTTCTAGGAATAAGTTAGATGGTTTTATTAAAAGTGAAGCTTTCTCAGTAGGACGATATACTATGTCAGGTTCTAGTTCTAGAGTTTATAGCAGAAGTGGTTATGCTCCACTTACAAATACTACAATAACAAACTTTAGAACATACGCTAGAAATTTAGGTGATGGATTTGGACAAATGGATTGGCATTACTTCATATTGCAAATGCTTTATTTAGTAGAATATGCTGATTTTAATTGCCAATCTAAATTAGGCCCAGGATATACTAGTAAATCTCATAGTTCATCTGCTATTAGTGGTGGTTGTGATTTATTAGGTATGAAGTCAGGAAGCGCAGATGGTACTGATAATACATCAGTTATTTATCGGGGCATAGAAGATATATTTGGTAACGCTTGGCAATTTGTAGATGGTATAAATCTATCTGATCGAGTGGCTTATATATGTTATGACACTAGTATGTATGCTGTAGATACATTTAGCGGTGGTTATAAAGCGGTTGGATACACGAATGCTAGTGCTAATGGATATGTTTCTAAATTAGGATATGATTCTGGAAATCCTTTAGTAGCTTTAGCTGTTGAAACATCAGGTAGTAGTGATACTAATATTTGTGATTTTTATTATCAAAATTCTGGAAATCGAATAGCACTAGTAGGTGGGCACAATAGTAATAGTTCGTATGCTGGTATGTGGTTTTGGCACGTCGATAATGTTTCTTCTGCTACTCATGCAACATATGGTGCACGAATTCTTAGAAATAAGTAAATATATGCGGATTAGAAAGGTGTTTTGATAGTATGTATGTAAAAACGAAATGGGAAGATAGAGTAGTTGAATTTCCAAACAGATACAAAATTGAAAAAGAAAAAAATTCAGAATATTATTTGTTAACTCAAAAACAAGGTGAAGTTGCTAAAGAGGGTACATTCGTAAAAGCATCAATAATGAATAATATTGAAGACGGTATCTATAATAATCAATTATTCAGTTTTGAAACAACTTTACTAGTCGAAAACTGGGTATTAAATGAAACAACGAATTTATATGAATACAATGTTACAAGAGAAGATATAACAGAAAATGTTTCTGTCGATGGCGTTATGGATTTAGTAAATCAGGAAAAACTTGGTAATGGTTATACAAAATCATATGATGGTGGGTTCAAAATTTATACAAGTGATTTGCCATCTGAAAATATAGATATAACATTTAAGTATCAGCTAGCAAATATGGTTCTAGGAGGTACGGAAAATGTTGGGTAGATTGAATGTTGGTGGTGGAAGCAAAATCAACGGGTTAATAGAAGAATACGTTGTCGCAAGTGATGGAAATGTGAATGCAGGGGATTTTGTGAAGTTTGTGAATGATAGTAGTGTTAGTACGCAATTGAGTACATCTATGTATTCAGGAAAAAGTATATCAGCTGTAGCATTGTCTTCAAATAAGATATTTATAGCACACGCAGATGGCGAGCACAATCTTTTATATGGCTTAGTTTGTAAAATAGATAATAATATTATTACAAAAGGAACAGAGTTATTATTAGATTATGCTTCTTATTCAGGATTAATAATATCAGTAGTAGCTTTATCTTCAAACAAGGTGTTTGTAGTACACGAAGGTGGTACTAATAATAACACTTTGATAGGAGCAATTTGTACAATAGAAGAGACAACCATCACCAAAGAAACAGGGACTACATTAATATTATCAACAAACTTATATAAAACCTCATTTTCTGCAGTAGCTTTATCTTCGGAGAAGATATTTATAACATATAATTACGGAGAAGATGAACTTTTATATGGTTTTGTCTGTACAATCTCTGGAACGGCTATTTCAAAAGGGAAAAATACAAAGTTGAGTTCTAAATTAGTTTCAGCAAATAATCTGTCAACTACAGCATTATCCCCAAATAAAGTATTTATTGCGCATATGTATGGTAGTGGTGATTTATTTCCAAGCGGTTTAGTATGTACGATTGATGGAACAAATATTACAAAAGGAGTAGATACAAGGTTAATTTCGTTTTCTACTTGTGGAGATATAACAGTAACTATGGCACTGTCAATAGACAAAGTATTGTTTGTGTATACTTCTGGTGGAAAATTATACAGTACAATTTGTACAATTGATGAAACAAACATTATACCAGGGACTGATATACTACTAGAATCTGATAAATATATAAGTGGAGGTCTGTCAGCAGTAATGATATCCCCCAACAAAATATTTGTGATTTATTCAACTGGAAGTAATTGCAATGGACTAGTTTGTACGATAGATGAAACAAATATTACAGCATATGAAGATACAATATTGGGTTCTTTAGTAGGAAAGATTCCAGTTGCGACAGCATTGTCGTTAGGTAAAGTTTTCATTGCATATAATTTTGGTAGTCTTGAGTATTTGTATGGTATAGCACATGCAACATATAACGCAGTGAAAACAGTTGATTCTTTAGAAGATACAATCATTGGTGTAGCCAAAATAAAAGGAACGAGTGGCCAAATTGTAAAGGTCTATGTTCCAGATGTATAAAGAAGGAGTGAGAAAATGTATATATTAACAAACGAAAAAAACGCAATTATAGAAATATCAAATACTTATGAACTTGATACAGAACATAGAAATATTAAGGTAGATGGATATAATATTGCTTATGGTCCAGATGAAAAAATAAATGTTTATGAGGTATTAGAAGTACCCGAAAACGTAAAAGCAGAAAAATATTGTTATACAGAAGAAAAAGGTTTCTATGAAAATGAAAACTATAGAGAATATTTTAGTCAAGAAGACAGAATATCAGCATTAGAAGATACAGTAAATATGTTACTAGGATTTTAGGAGTGATAATTTATGAATGAAAAATTAATTAGGTATTTAAAAATACAAGTTGCAACAGGGAGATTAACTAAAGAAGAAGTTGTTGCAAAGTATCCAGATATGGAACAATACCTTGAAGAGTAAGGTGATAAGATGGAAGATAAATATATAGAAAAGATTCTAGAGACAGAGCAACGTTCTAAATCAAATACACACAGACTTGATGAACATGATGAACAAATAAAAGAACTATCAAATGTATACGTAGCTTTAACAAAAACAAATGATAAAGTTGATAAGATAGAAAGTGATGTTACAGAGATGAAAGGTGACTTGAAGGAAATTAAAGAGAAACCTGGTAAAAGAATGGATTCAATATGGGGTTATTTGGTAGGTGGCATTATTGGAGCTATTATCACATTTTTAGCCATCAAATTGGGTTTAAAGTAGGTGGAGTTTATGATAGATAATCTTATTACAGTATTTTATATGTTAGGTATTCTAGGTATAATGATAGCAGTAAATACAATGCTAGGTGTAGTTATCGCGAATAAGACACAAAAGTTTAGTAGGAAAAAATTATTTAAGGGAATAGGTAAGGCTATTACAATAGTCGTTTGCACAATGCTCTTCTGCCTTACTTTGGAGCTTGTACCAATCGTTTTAAAGCGAGTTAATATAAATATACCTACAGACTTAATAACCGTCCTAGAAATCGTTTTAACGACTCTTACAGCCTATAAAAAATATGCAATTGATTGTTTTGATAAATTTAAGAAGATTTTAAAAGTAGAAGAAGAGGTGTAGTTATGAGTAGACTTTTAAAAACAGGTGATATCCAAATCACACAAGGTTATTCAAAATCACATATAGCAGTTGATTTAGTGAAATACAAAAGTCAAACAGATTATATTCTTTCCCATAGTGATGGTAAAGTAACATGGGTTCAAACAGGACACAAGAATGTAAAAGGAAGTACTGGAAATGCTTCCTATGGCAATTGTGTTAAGATTGAACATGCGAACGGTTATTCTACGATTTACGCGCATTTAAAAGAGGTTTATGTAGCCGAAGGACAAACTGTTACTAAAGGACAAGCAATCGGGTATATGGGTAACACAGGTAATTCCTACGGTGCGCATTTACATTTTGAAGTTCGAAAAGATAACAAACGTATTGACCCAACACCATTTTTGGATTCTGATTTCCCAAGTTCTGGTACTAATAAAATATCTTGTGAATATCGTGTATGGGACAATATTAAAAAATGTTGGTTACCTAAGGTAAAAGATACAACGGATCAAGCAGGGAATATTGGCAATTCCATTGGTGGATTTCAACTTATTACACATGGTGGAGGTATTACTAAAATCAGGGCACATGTTCTAAATGGTGAGTGGCTAGATGAGGTTATCGATGGTGGTTTTGAAGATGGAGACAACAACTATGTTGGAATAAAAGGAAAACCTATCGATGGTATAGCCATTTGGTCGCAGTATGGAGATGCAACATACCGAGTACACTTAAAAAATGGTGTATGGTTAGAGTGGGTAAGTGGGAAGTATGACATTAACAATCCCGCATGTTTTGCAGGTATTCTTGGAAAAGAAATTGATGCTATTGAATGTTATATAAAATAATAACTATAAATCGACAAATAATGACAATAAATCATGTTAATATATCAACCTCGAGGGGGAGGGATAGCATGGTTTTAAATCATAAAGAAGCTATATCTTTTTTGAGAGTTTGGATGGACGATATAGAAACAATTAGCATTCAAAAATATAATGATGTAGTTGAGTTATTAATAAACAATCATTATTTATTGTTGATTGAAAATGCAGGAATATTATAAATATTAAAAGAACTAGCCTTGATTGGTTAGTTTCTTTTTTTTTGCTCTAATTTATAGATGTAATCCTGTTTGAAAATTGATATAAATTCTTCTTTTGAATGTGTTTTCATAAATTCGGTTTGAAACATAACCTTAAAAAATAAGTTAAACATAATGTCATTATGGAATCTTTTATGGCATGTTTCTTTATAGCACATAGGAGCAACCATTCCATAATCAATAGAAGTTTGCCTATAAGCACCTTCAAAAATTTCATTCTTTTCTACACCTACTGTTGAACCACATATACAGCATTTAGTTAAATCAGAATAGATGATACTAAATCTTTCTTTTTCCCTCTTAGCTTGTTTGCTTGTGCGTGATCTGAGTGACTTTTTTTCTTTATATTCTATTTTGTTACATTCTTTACAAAAAAGTGGAACCTCTTTCCTATATATAGTACAATAGCCATAATATTGATTTTGTCTCTTCCTTTGTCTTAAATATTTGCATTTACACATATCAATTTTTATCTTTGTTATATGTTTGTGGTTATTATGGATTTCTGAGGCCACTTTCGTGCAACAAATAACAAGTAGAGAACAAAAACAAATTAGAGGAGGAGCAACGAGTTCCATTTCCTCTATCATTAATGCAATTGTGAAAGCTGCATCTTTCTTATTTGATTTAGGAAGAAATACAGGGTCAGCGATTCGAAGAGCGCAAACGAAAAAGTGGTGTTAAAAAAAGGTAGAAAGCTACCTTTTTTTGAAGGTGCTTTTTATTTTGTAGTAAATTTTTAGAAGAGTTACAAGAATTTATGTAAATATGAAAATTTTATAGGAGGGATACTTAACTGCTTTTAGTATATATTCCAAGGTTTGTGTTTTTATAACATTCTCATTTTCTAAAAATATGTTTTTACCAAAAAAATAAATTTTCAAAAGCGCAAAATTTGTCAAGAATTCGTATAAATTTCGGACAATTTGCTTGTAATCGGGGGAAATCAATGCTATAATACTTACAGTATTAGAAGGGAGGGATTATCGATGGCTACAGTAGTTGTTAAAAACGGAAATGTAGATGGTGCCTTAAGAACATTGAAACAAAGAAATGCAAAAGATGGTTCCTCAAAAAAAGTTCGTGAAAGAATGGACGGATATCTAAAACCTGGTGCTAAAAGAAGACTAGAGAAAAAAGAAAATACAAAAAACGTTAGAAAAAGAAATCGCGAAAGATATTAGGAGTCATATGACTCCTTTTGATTATAAGGAGGAGAATTATGCGAAATCAAATATTAGAAGATTTAAAAGAAGCTATGAAGGCACAAGATAAATTAAAATTATCTGTTATTCGTATGGTAAAATCAGCTATACAAATGGAAGAGTTAAATACAAAAAGAGAATTAACGGATGAGGAAGTCATTGGTATTATTGAGAAACAAATCAAAACAAGAAATGAATCCATTTTAGAATTTGAAAAGGGAAATCGTACAGACTTAATCGAACAAACGACCAAGGAAATAGATATATTAAAGACATACATGCCTGAACCATTATCAGAACAAGAAGTTATGCAATTAATAGAAAAGGTATTTGAAGAGGTAAAACCAAGTGCACCCTCTGATATGGGAAAAGTGATGAAAGAACTAACACCACTTCTAAAAGGAAAAGCAGATATGAGTACAGTTAGTAAAATTGTAAGAGAAAAAATCCAGAAGTAAAGAAAGTGAAAATTTTTGTATGCAAGAAATAGAAGTAAATCGAATTTATAAACATTTCAAGGGAAATTATTATTTAGTCATTGCTATTGCAACACATTCTGAGACGAAAGAAAAATATGTAGTTTATCAAAGATTATATGATGATATGAGCTTATGGATTCGACCACTTACTATGTTTGCAAGTGAAGTGGGCCATGAAAAATATCCAAATGTAGAACAAGAGTATCGACTTGAATTACAAGAGATTTATAGTGTTGTAAAAGAGTAATAAAAAAAGTAAAAAGAGAATAAAAAAAGCGACAAGTTTATCCTTGTCTTTTTTTTATAATGGTGGTGGTGATTCGATGAAGCTCTATTTAGACTTACTATTTTTCTTGAATTTCGCTTTTGATTTTCTTCTTCTTTATGCTGTTCGCAAAATTTTAAAGAGAACTGTAAAATTCTATCGTCTTCTTCTAGCAGCTATTTTTGGAGGACTTAGCATTTTTATGCTTTTCCTTCCCCTTAACTCGGTGACTTTATTTCTTTTAAAATTTGTTCTTAGTGTTTTTATGGTACTTATTGCTTTTTCCTATAAAGATAGAAGATACTTTATAAAAAACATGATTTATTTATACCTGGTGAGCATTGTTATGGGAGGGGCTTTGTATTTTTTAAATGTACAGTTTAGTTACAAACAAGAAGGAATTCTATTCTATCATAATGGACTTAGCATCAATGTATTTATTTTACTCATGATTGCACCCTTTATACTATATACTTATAGTAAGGAGATGAAATCATATAAAACAAAATACAATGAGTTATATGAAGTAGAAGTCACATTAAAGGATAAGCAGATTTTAAAACTAACTGCCTTTTTAGATACAGGGAATCGCTTGACGGATTCTTTAAATCGACCCATTATTGTTATTAATGAAATGGACAAAGTAAAAGAAGACAATTATGTATTGGTTCCATTCCGTACCATAGAAAGTACAGCTTATTTGAAATGTATTGAGGTGGAAAAAGTGAAAATTAATGGAGAAGAAAGAAAAAAAATACTGCTTGGAATTTCGCCAAATCGAATTCAGATGGAGGGTGTAGATTGTATCATTGGAATGAAAGTATTGGAGGGATAAAATGTTAAAAAAAATAATTGCGTTTTTAAAAGAGTTATTCAAAGAAGAAAACAATCTCTTTTTTATCGGAAGTAGTGACAAGCTACCTGAGCCTTTAAAAAAGGAAGAAGAATTAGAACTTGTTTTAAAATCAATGGATGGAGATATTTTAGCTAGAGAAAAACTGATTGAACATAATATTAGACTTGTTGTTTTTCTAGCAAAAAAGTATGAAAATACCAACATTGATTTAGAAGATTTAGTGAGTATTGGAACGATTGGATTAATTAAGGGAATCAATACATATAAATCAGATAAAAACATTAAACTAGCTACCTATGCATCTAGGTGTATCGATAATGAAATCCTAATGTATTTGCGCAAAAACAAAAGAAGAAAAACTGAAGTTAGCCTAGAAGATAGTTTAAGTTATGATGCAGAAGGAAATGAACTTAGACTTGAAGATATCTTAGGAACAGAAGATGATATTGTAACCAAACATTTAGAAGAAGAAACGGAAAAGAAACTACTACATATGGAAATTAGCAAATTAAACAGCCGTGACAAAGAAATTATGACGATGCGCTATGGACTTTATGGAAAAGAAGAGATGACGCAAAAAGAAGTGGCTGATTATCTAGGGATTAGCCAATCCTATATATCTAGGATTGAAAAAAAAGTCATCAAACGAATTAAACAATTAGTAGAAAATTGAATAAAAAAGAAAAAAGAAATCATAAAATAATGAAACCCATTATTTCTTTTTTTAGCACTCACCACTTGACAATGCTAAAAAGAAGAGGTACAATGGTAGCAGTACTGATGAGAAAGTGCTAAAAGAGGTGATGCTATTGATAAGCGAAAGACAAAAGGCTATATTAAAAATGATTATAGAAGACTATAATAAGCCTGTTGGAAGCAAATCAATCTGCGGAATACTGGGTTGTTCTAGTGCGACGATTCGAAGTGATATGAATGATTTAGAAGAATTAGGATTACTTGAGAAAACACATGTTTCATCAGGAAGAGTTCCAAGCGAAGAGGGATATAGATATTATGTAAATCATTTGATGAAGCCAAAAGAACTATCGGAAGATGCAGTAGTCAAACTTGATGAGATATTTCGAACAAGCAAACTCGCTTTAACGGATACAATTTCGAAAAGTTTAGAGCTTATTTCTGAGCTTACGAATTGTACCATTATTTCTTTAGGAAGAGCTTCCCATGAAAACTTTATTACTAAAGTAGAAGCAGTTCCTATAAGTGATGTAAGTGTTGCAGCTATTATTGTTACGAATACAGGACATGTAGAGAATCGAACTGTATTTTTCGAAGAAAAGATTGATATTTTTGAAATCAAAAGGACGATTGATTTAATTAATAAATATATCGTTGGAACACCACTCGAAGAAGTACATACAAAATTAGAGGTAGAAGTAAAGCCAATCATTCAAGAAAGTGTAGATTACCAAAGGAAGATTTTTGATGCCTTTTGTGAATTTATGAATGATGTAACTGATACACCAAATGTCCATATGGCTGGAAGAAATAATATCATTAAAAATTTTGATGATGTGGATAAGATAAAAAATATCTTAGATAAATTTGAAGATCGAGATTTTATCAAAAACATTAAAGAAAAAGAAAATGGTATCAATATTTATATTGGTGGGGAAACAGAGTTTGATCCTGATGTATCCATTGTAAAATCAAAATATAAATCAGGGGGAGAAGAAGGAACAATCGCTGTCATTGGACCAAAAAGAATGGAATATGACCGTGTCGCAGCTTTACTACAATATATTGTTGACAACTTAGAGGAATAAAGGAGGAATTATGGAAGAGAAAGATACAAAGAAACAAGAAGAAAAATGCTGTTGCCATAGAGAGGATGCCTGTAAAGAAACATGCAATTGTGAAGATGATTGTTCATGTGAAGAAGGATCTTCTTGTGAAGAGAGAGTGTGTGGCTCTCACCAGGCAAATGAAAATAATGTAGAAGAGGAAAAGAAGAATAAAAAAGAAAAAAAACATAAAAGAGAAAAACATGAAGATAAATTAAATGAAGCATACAATAAGATTAGTTCTTTAGAAGATAAACTTTTAAGGGAAAAAGCAGAAATGGTAAACTATCGTCATCGCAAAGAAGAAGAAATTTCTAAAATGATGAAGTATGCGAATGAAGACATCGTATTGGAAATGCTTCCTGTTATCGATAATTTAGAAAGTGCCATTAAGATGGATGATACCAATTTACAAGATGAGGTATCAAAATTCTTAGAAGGATTCAAAATGATTTATGGCAATTTCATTTCTATATTAGAAAAATTTGAAATTAAACCAATCGATGGGGTAAATAAACCATTTGATGCAACCTATCATCAAGCTGTTTTAACTGAAAAAGTTGAAGGGGTTGAAGAGGGAATGGTTGTTGATGTATTAAGAAAAGGATACATGTTGAAAGATAAAGTAATTAGACCAGCAATGGTTAAAGTTTCAGAATAGGAGAGGATAATATGAGTAAAACAATTGGTATTGATTTAGGAACAACGAATAGTTGTGTAAGTGTATATGAAGGTGGGGAGGCAAAAGTAATTGCCAATGCAGAAGGAAATCGTACAACACCTTCCGTTGTAGCGTTTGGAAAAGATGGAGAAATCATCGTTGGATTAAAAGCAAAAAATCAGATGATTACAAATCCAAATGTCGTTTATTCTATTAAAAGAGATATGGGAACCAATAAGAAAGTAAAAATGAACGGAAAAGACTATACGCCACAAGAAATCTCAGCAATGATTCTAGGAGATTTAAAAAAGACTGCTGAAGCTTATTTAGGAGAAAAAGTGACAAAGGCTGTTATTACTGTTCCAGCTTACTTTAACGATTCACAAAGACAAGCAACGAAAGATGCTGGAAAAATTGCAGGGTTAGAGGTAGAGAGAATTATCAACGAGCCAACAGCTGCCGCTTTAGCATATGGTCTTGATAAACAGGATAAAAACGAAAAAGTTCTTGTTTATGACTTAGGTGGAGGAACATTCGATGTATCTATACTTGAACTTGGTGATGGTGTTTTTGAAGTATTAGCTACTAGTGGAAATAACCATTTAGGTGGAGATGACTTCGATAACCGTATTATGGATTATTTAGTCAGTGAATTTAAACGTGAAAATTCTATTGATTTATCAACTGACAAGATGGCAATGCAAAGAATAAAAGATGCTTCTGAAAAAGCAAAGAAAGATTTAAGTGGAATGGCATCTACTGAAATTTCAATTCCATTTATTACACAAGGAGAAAGCGGACCACTTCATTTATCTGTTAATTTAACGAAAGCAAAATTTGAAGATTTAATTGGGGATTTACTCGATTCAACGATGGAACCAGTTCGTAAAGCTTTAAGTGATGCGAAACTAACAAAAAATGATATTGATAAGGTATTATTAGTTGGTGGTTCTACAAGAATTCCAAAAGTAGTTGATTTAATTAAGAATGAACTTGGAAAAGAACCATCAAAAGGAGTAAATCCAGACGAAGTTGTTGCAATGGGAGCTGCTATTCAAGGTGGTGTACTTCAAGGAGAAGTAGATGATATTGTTTTACTTGATGTAACTCCATTATCACTTGGTATTGAAACTCTTGGAAATGTTTGTACTGTTTTAATTCCTAGAAATACAACGATTCCAACAAGTAAGAGTCAAGTATTCTCAACAGCTGCTGATAATCAACCAGCCGTAGATATTCATGTTTTACAAGGAGAGCGTAAAATGGCTGATGATAACAAGACTCTTGGAAGATTCCAACTTACCAATATCCCACCAGCACCTCGTGGTGTTCCACAAATCGAAGTTACATTTGATATTGACGCCAATGGTATTGTAAATGTAAAAGCAAAAGATTTGGGTACTAGTAAAGAACAATCGATTACAATTACAGCTTCAACCAACTTATCTGATGAAGAAATTGATAAAATGGTAAAGGAAGCAGAAGCAAATAAAGAGGCTGATGAAAAGAGAAAAGAAGAAGCTGATTTAAAAAATGAAGCAGAACAACTTGTATTCATGACAGAAAAATCACTTAAAGATTTAGAGGATAAAGTAAGTAGTGAAGATAAAGAAAAAGCAGAAAAAGAAATCAAAGAATTAAAAGAAGCTTTAGAAAAAGGCGAGATTGAAGAGATTAAGGCAAAAAAAGAAGCTTTAAATGAAACAGCAATGGCTCTTGCTACAAAAGTGTATGAAGAGGCTGCTAAGAAGGCACAAGAGGAAAGCGGAAATAGTGAAGAAAATACAGAAACAAAAAAAGATGATGCCATCGATGCTGAATTTGAGGAAAAATAAAAAAGAGGTTCTAGAATTCTAGAACTTTCTCACTTAAAAAAGAAAAGTAGAGGAAAAATATGAAAAAGCAAAAAAAAAGAGAAGAAATTCTAGAGCAGTACACATGGGATTTAACGACTATTTTTAAAAATGAGGAAGAATTTTTAAAAGAATTAGAAAGTGCGAAAGAAGAAATAAAAAAAGTAGAGAATTTTCGTGGGAAAATCACTTTAAGTGCTTCCCATCTTCTTTCTTACTTACAATTTTCAGATGCACTTGAAAGAAAGTTATACAAATTATTTTATTATGCAAATTTAAAATTTGATAGTGATACAACAGATAGCGAATCACAAAAATTAAAAGGAAAAGTGGATAACTTATTGCAGGAAGAAAGTGAATTATCTTCTTTTGTAAATCCTGAACTTTTTAGTATTCCTTATACAAAAGTTCTAGAATATATGGAAGAAAATGAGGAATTAAAAAAGTATCATCATACCTTGGAATCATTTTATCGAACCTTTCCTCATAAATTAAATGAGACGGAAGAAAAGATATTATCGAGTTTAGGAAATGCTTTATCTGTTTCTGAGGAGGCTTATGAATGTTTAACTGATTCGGATATGAAATTTGGAACCATTCAAGATGAAGAAGGAAATTCTTTTGAGCTAACAGAAAGTAACTATACAAATTACATTCGTTCTAGTGATAGAACTGTCCGTAAGGCTGCATTTACACGTCTTTTTGAAACCTACGCTACATTTAAAAATACGATTGCTAAAACATTTGCGGGGAATGTAGACTATTTAACGAGTATGGCGAAAATTCGAAAATTTAAATCAAGTTTAGAGGCATCCTTATTCTACGATAATATAGATACAGCCATTTATGACAATTTAATAGATACCGTTCATAATCATCTATCTGTTTTATATAAGTACTATGCATTAAAGAAAGAGATTTTAAATATTGATGAACTTCATTTATATGATATTTATGTAGATCTTGTAGATGAAACAAATAAAGAATATTCTTTTGAAGAAGCAAAAGAAACTGTTTTGGAGGCTCTACAAGTATTGGGAGAAGATTATGTAACTACATTTAGACGTGCTTTTGAAGAACGTTGGATTGATGTATATAATAATGTAGGAAAACGTGGGGGTGCATATTCTAGTGGTTTCTATGATACCAATCCTTTCATTCTTTTAAATTATGAAGGAAAATTAAGAGATGTTTCAACACTTGCTCATGAAGGTGGACACTCTATGCATACCTATCTTTCTTGCAAGAATAATCCTTATCATGATTCACACTACAAAATATTTGTAGCAGAAGTTGCTTCTACAGTAAATGAACTTCTTTTATTAAAACATTTATATAAGAAGGAAAAGGATGATAAACAGAAACTAGCAATCTTGAATGAAATCTTAGAGTTATTTAAATCAACGATTTATCGTCAAGTCATGTTTGCAGAGTTTGAGAAGAAAGTGCATGCTTTAAAAGAACAAGGAGAAGTATTAACCAATGAATTATTGTCCAAGGAATACTATGAATTAAATAAAACATATTTTGGAGAAGATGTAGTGGTTGATGAGTTAATTGCTTATGAATGGGAGAGAATTCCACATTTCTATTATAACTTCTATGTTTATAAGTATGCTATTGGATTATCAAGTGCTTGTTATATTGTGGAAGGTATTTTAAGTGGTAAAGAAGGTGCGAGGGAAACTTACCTTGATTTCTTGAAATCTGGAGGAAGCGATTATCCAGCAGAAGAACTTAAAATTGCAGGAGTCGATATAACGAAGAGTGAAGTAATAGAAAGTGCCATTCATATGTTTGATGAGACCATTGATGAATTTGAAGCACTATATAAAAAAGTATATCCATAAAAAAGAGGTGAAGTATGAATAAAAGAGATTATTATGAGATATTAGGCGTTAGTAAAACGGCAAGTGATGCCGAAATCAAGTCCGCTTTCCGTAAACTTGCTAAAAAATATCATCCTGATGTTTCTAAGGAACCAGATGCTGCTGAGAAATTTAAGGAAGCACAGGAAGCCTACGCTGTTTTATCAGATGCGGATAAGAGAAAACAATATGATCAATATGGACACGCTGCTTTCGAACAGGGAGGAGCAGGTGGCTTTGATTTTTCTGGTTTTGACTTTTCTGATATTTTTAGTGATTTATTTGGAGGAGGTTTTGGCTTTTCCTCTTTTGGTGGAAGAGGCGGAAATAGTACTAGAAGTCGCCGAGGGGATGACCGTTTAGTTCATATGAATTTAACATTTGACGAAGCGGCTTTTGGAACAAAAAAGACAATTAACCTAACCATTGACTCTACTTGTAGTGCATGTAGTGGGAAAGGTGGAAAAGGAGAAAAAAAGTGTTCTACTTGTAATGGAAGTGGAACAATGACGAAAGAACAAAGTACATTATTTGGAACCTTTATGACCAGAACGACTTGTTCTACTTGTGGAGGAAGTGGTCGTACTTATGAAGAAAAATGTTCTACATGTAGAGGAACGGGAAAAGTACGCGAAAATAAAGATTTAGAAGTAAAAATACCTGCTGGAGTAGATACAGGAAATCGTCTTCGTTTAGCAGGAAAAGGAGAAGCAGGAGAAAACGGTGGGCCAAATGGGGATATTTATATTGAATTTACAGTTGGAAAACACCCATTATTTGAACGTGATGATAGTGACATTTATTTAGAACTTCCTATTACCATTACAGATGCTGTTTTAGGAACGAAAGTAGATATTCCAACATTATCTGGACCAGTCAAATTAAGCATTCCTGCTGGAAGTAAAACGGGGGATAAACATCGTTTAAAGGGAAAAGGATTAGAAAGTCCAAATAGCTCCCGAAAGGGAGACATGTATGTTGTTTTAGATATACAAGTTCCAACGAAATTATCTAAAGAGCAAAAGAAATTATTTGAAGCATTAAAAGATACAAACTTAGAAGATGCACCAGCATTTAAAAATATACAAAAATATTTATAGTAGTTGAGGAAAGAACAAAATGTTCTTTTTTCTGTTTGGCTATAAAATCTTTTTTGGCCTTTCGCTATTTAGTGTGGGTAAGTGTCAAATAAAACTGGGTAAATCG
>CAPHZB010000010.1 GCA_948629335.1 uncultured Bacilli bacterium | reverse complement strand
AGTAGTTATTTTATTTTGATGAAAACTGGTTATTTTAGTGTGCAAATTTATAATTTATCAAAAAAATGGCATTTTTCGTCAAATTAAATTGTAAGGATTTTATTCCAATTCCTCCATATGACAACAGGAACCCGATTATTATTCTTTTAAAGGGTAAGCTAACAATTCTTTAAATTGTTAGCTTTAGAGCATTTACGAATAATAATCGCCTATTGTCAATGGATTTTCTCGGCATAAAAATCTGCTATATTTTAATTTGACGAAATCGATGTCAATTTATTTTGACGATCTATATTATAGATACGCAAATTAATCTGAAATAAAATCGTCAAATTAATTTGTACAACCTATATATAAAGACAACAAAAAAACTAGGTAAACTATTCTATCCTAGTTCTTTGTAGATGGGGGTGGGGTTATTTTTTATAAGCCTTACTCCATCTATAACTTATTTTACTAATTCAAATGTATCCCTTGCTATCATTAATTCCTCATTTGTTGGAATAACATAAACTGGAATCTTAGAATCATCAGTACTAATCTTTCTAAACTTACCTCTAAAATCATTTGCCTCTTTATCAATTTTAACCCCTAAAGAAGAAAGTTTATTTAAAACATCTTCTCTTGTTTGAATTGAATTTTCACCAAGACCAGCTGTTAAAACAATAACATCAGCGCCATTTAATAAATTGTTATACATAGCTATATAATTAGCTACTTTTTGTGTATACATATCTTGCGCTAATTGGCACTTTTCATCCCCTGCTTTAATTCCATCTTCTACATCTCGAGAATCGGACTTACCACATATACCTTCTAAACCACTTTTTTTATTGAAAATAGTCATTACTTCTTCTAAAGAAATTCCTTCCTCATCCATAATATATTCAATAATACTTGGGTCAATATCTCCTGGACGTGTTCCCATCATTATTCCTGTGATTGGTGAGAATCCCATAGAAGTGTCTACTACTTTTCCAGAATCAATTGCACATATACTTGCACCACTTCCAATATGACAAGAAATTACTTTTAAATCATCACATTTTAGATATTTACTAATCTCGAGATTGATAAATCTGTGACTGGTTCCATGAAATCCATATTTGCGAACCCCATATTTTGTATACCACTCATATGGTAATGGATATAAAAAGTTAACTGGTTCCATAGATTGATGAAATGCCGTATCAAAGACAGCAACCATTGGTGTATTTGGAAAAGCTTCCTTTGATGCTTCAATGCATGCCAACATAGCTGGCATATGTAATTTTGCAAGTTTTTTAAATTTTTCACATGTTCCAATTACTCCATCATCAATTAAAACACTTTCTTTGTATTTTTCTCCACCATGAACAAGTCTATGACCTATACCATCAATTTGGCTTAAGTTTTCTACAACGCCTAATTCTACAATTTCCTTCTTTATGCATTCCAAAGCCACTAAATGATTTGGTAATTCTAAATCTCTATGTAACTTTTCTCCGTTGATTTTTAAATCGTAAAAACTACCATCTAGTCCTATTCTTTGGAAATATCCATTGATTAATTCCTTTTCTTCAGGTAATTCAATAATAGAAAACTTCATAGAAGAACTACCTGCATTAATTGTTAAAATTTTCATATTTCTCCTCCTCATATTAATTTTTACTCACATAAGACTTTGCTTTTTTAGAAAACGTTTTTTTGCTTTTTTCTTTTCCTTTTTTATTTCAAACAAAGGAAGACGTTCCATATCACTTAGTGTAAGCGCGAAACCCATTTTCCTTTTTAATCTTAAATCCTTCATACAACATAAAACTTCATACCCTTTTTGATAAAGTTTCATATTCTCTCCTTCATTTTATTAAATTTTTACAGCATTTCGTCTTTTGTTTTTTGTTTTACTTTATATACATTTTCTAAATCCATCTCTACTTCTTCTGTTAAATCCTCAATTTTCTGCATTAAAAGAACCACATCATTTTGAAGTTTTTTTAATTCTAATGTTTTCTTTCTAATCGAATTGATAGAGCTTTGTAGTGCTACTTCATTCACATCGTAAGTCGAATCAAAAACGGCATTTTGATAAAGAAACTGAAGCCTTTTACTTGCAAACATA
This sequence comes from uncultured Bacilli bacterium, assembly GCA_948629335.1. Classification (GTDB taxonomy): domain Bacteria; phylum Bacillota_I; class Bacilli_A; order RF39; family UBA660; genus CATOJL01. Next base: position 31,628 of record CAPHZB010000010.1, on the reverse strand, counting down.
CTTGCACCTTTATCACTATTTATAGCTTCTAAAACAACCTCATCATCATCCTGAAACTCACTTAAATATTGAAGATATACTCCTTGATGACGAACAAGATATAAAGCCATTTCCTTATCAACAACTTTTTTTAATAGTTTCGTATGGCCTAGATACCATAATCTTACTATACGGTTTGGATCATAAATGAGTGCAATTTTCATATATTCTGTGTCTTCTAAATCTTTGTCTTCTAACACGTTTAATGATATACCTGTTTCCATTAATTTCTTCATATTTTCTCGGTTAGAACGAAAGAAAGCTTTTTTATTCTTATACACACTTTCTGCATGTTTTTTTACATAAGCAAAGATGACATCTGGATCATCTTGTAATTCATTTGGCAAATCACTAAATCGTGGATACAATTTTCCGTCGCTTTCCACAGCATCTATAAGTTTTTCCTTATCCATCTCCTATTTCCCCTAACTTGAACTAATTCAGTTCATATTTTTCAAATGAGCAAGTTGTTGATTCATATTCTGTTAAATCTCCATCCTCTGGAAATCCATTGAAATAGTAATAAAGTACTCTTGTAAGCCCACTATGCGTAACAAGTAAAACGGTTCTATCACTATACTTCATCGAAATATCATTGAGTAAGGAAGAGACACGATTGAATATTTCTCCCATGCTCTCAGCCCTTTCATATTGCACATTTTTCTTAATATTCCAATACTCTTTTAAATTGATTTGGTCTCTACACATACCCTCAAATTCCCCATGATGGCGACTTAAAAGTCTATCGTCTTCAATCATTTCAATTCCTGGAGCTGCCAAAATAGCGGTTTCTTTTGCCCTCACCTTTGGAGAGGTAATCACTAAATCAATTCCTGCTTCTTTTACTTTATCACGAACAGAACGAGCTTGTTCTCTTCCTTTTTCATTTAAAAGGGTCTCCATATCCCCTTGCAAAATACCTTTTGTATTCTCCTCTGTTTGTCCATGTCTCAATACATAAATCGTCATTCTTGTTCCTCCGGTTTCATTAATGGGAATAAAACCACATCTCGAACAGATGGAACATCATAGATTAGCATCATGAGTCTATCAATTCCAAACCCAAGTCCAGATATTGGGGGCATTCCCTGTTCCATAGCAAGTAAGAAATTTTCATCCATCTCCATGGTTTCATCATCACCTTGCTCTTTTGCCTTTAATTGTTCTTCAAATGTCTTTCTTTGTTCAAATGGATTTACTAACTCTGAATAAGCCTTACATAATTCTGTTTTCATAGCAACCACTTGAAAGACATCAATTCTTCTTGTATCTAAGTCATTTCTTCTTGCAAGAGGAATTAAAACACTTGGATAATTATAAATAATAGTTGGCTGAATAATATTTTCACGAATTTTCTTTTTATAAACAAAATCAATAATTTGACTTAAAGATTTATACTCTTCTAATTCTTGATATGTAAATAAGCCATTTTCTACGATTTTTTCTTTTAGTTCACTTGGTTCTTCTATCTTTAAAAAATCAAACCCAAAGACTTCTTCCATCTTCTCACAATAATTAATTTTCTCCCACTCTTCACATCCAAAATCAAGTGTAACTCCCTGATAAGTAATGGTAGTAGTTCCTACTAATTCCATTAATAGTTCTCTTATAAATTTAGTATAAAATTTTATATTGTCCTCATAATTCCAATAAGAAGCATACCATTCTACTTGAGTAAATTCCTGCAAATGTTCGCTATCCATTCCTTCATTTCGAAAGCATTTAGCAACCTCATATACACGATCAAAACCTGCTGCAATACATTGTTTTAAATAGGTTTCTGGGGCAATTCTTAAATTACAATCTAAATCAAGGGCATTGTGATGTGTATAAAATGGTTTTGCACTAGCACCACACACTGCTGTTTGAATAATAGGAGTCTCTACTTGTAAAAATCCATTTTCTCCTAGAAATTTGTGTAAAAATGCATAAAACTTACTTCTTCCTAAAAATACACGTCTAGAATCTTCATTCGTAATTAAATCCACATATCTTTGACGATATTTTAGTTCAATATCTGAAAGTCCATGAAACTTCTCAGGAAGTGGACGAAGTGCTTTCCCTAAAAAAGTAAATTCATGTACGCGAAGCGTTTTTTCTCCCGTTTGGGTTGTAAAGATTTCACCTTTCGCACCAATAAAATCTCCAGAATCAATTTGTTTCTTAAAGAAATCGTAATTTTCTTCTCCTAGAATATCCACCTTAAATTCAAGTTGCATATCTCCTTCTAAATCACGAATACGGACAAAACTCAATTTTCCCATTTTTCGCATAAAAATAATTCGCCCAGCAATACGGACATCTACTGTACCATCTTCTAAATTTCTTGCTTCCTTTAATGCATGCGTTTTCTCATATTTCTCAGGATATGGGTTACATACCTTCTTAATTTCTTCTAACTTTTCCCTTCTTACTAATTCTTGTTCTGTCAATTTTTTCACTCTACATTCTCCTAACTAAGTGCCACAACTTTACTGTTACTTAAAAAGTCACAAAGTCCTGCCTTATCTCTTCTACATTTTATCATAAAATAGTTAACAATTAAAGTCAATAGTTGTAATATTACTAAAACACTGATAAAACTTAAATAAAACTTTCCACTAACTGTATAAATACCTAAAAGAAGTAAGATTGTAGACAAAAGTCCATCTAACAATAAAGTTCTAAGGAAAAGGGGTAAAACGATATTTTTTCCTTTTTTAGAAACAATCCCAATATGCATCACCTTCATACCAAGAGTAGAGCCATGTAAAAATAAAGGAAGTAAAAAATAATAAATAACAATTCCAGCACCATTTACACCTATTTTTACAACTTCTTTTTCGCTTTTTTCTTTTTCTACATGACTCATTTCCATAAAATAACGTGTTGCACTCATTTTCCCTCCCCTATATTGTTCAGATAAGGTATCTATTTCTGCCTGTATTTTCTTTGCTTCTTTTGTTTTTGGAACAAATAAAAAACATATACTTAAAAATACGGTAATAAGTAGTAAATCTAGTATATAAGCCACTAATCTTCGATTATGCATCTATATTCCAACCCTTTCTCTAAATTCTTTTATTATCTTCTTTAAATCCTCAATCGTTTTTGTCTTAAAAAGTTCTATCTTTAACTCACTTCCATGTGGAACCCCTTTTAAATACCAAGCAATATGACTTCGAATTTCTAATAATGCTGTTCTCTCGCTTTTGCATTCTAATAAATGATTCAAATGTTTTTCTATCATAGAAAACCTTTCTTCCATACTTACTTTCTTAGGTATATCCCCTGTTTCTAGGTAAGTAACACATTCTTTAATAAGCCAAGGATTTCCGAGTGTTGCTCTTCCTATCATGATAGCATCACACCCTGTTTCATCAAGCATTTTTTTTGCATCATAGCAACTTTGAATATCTCCGTTTCCAATCACAGGAATACCTACATTTTGTTTTACTTCTTTAATGATATTCCAATCGGCCTTTCCACTATACCCTTGTGCACGTGTTCTTGGATGCACACAAATTGCACTTGCACCTGCTTTTTCAACGATTTTTGCAATTTCTACAGCATTAATATGGTCACTATCCCAACCACTTCTTATTTTTACAGTGATAGGAGTATGGACGTTTTGAACAACTGCCTTTACAATTTCTCCTACCTTTTCTGGGTCTTTCAATAAAGCACTTCCAGCATTCGCACGAGTGGCAACTTTAGGAACAGGACACCCCATATTGATATCAATCACCGCTGGGTGTAAATGTTCTTCTATATATTTTGCCGCTTCTTTTAACGTTTCTGGATTTGATCCAAAAATTTGAATACCAAATGGAATATGAAGGTTTTCTATTCCATTTAACATTTCTAATGTTTTTTTATTTGCACGTACAATTGCTTCAGCACTAATCAGTTCTGTAACTGCATAACCCACTTTCATTTCTTCGCATATTTTCATATAAGCTGGATTGGATATTCCCGCCATTGGTGCTAGTACAACCTTATTTTTTATCTCTACATCTGCAATGTTCCACATAGAATCACCTTAACAGTATTATATAGTATTTTAAAATAAATAGCTAGATAAAAATTTTTTTAAAGCACCCAAAAAAATAGCACATTCTTATATACTATTTTGTCTTATCTTCATTTTCTCATTAAAGATATTGCATATTTTTAACTAACTTTTTATAATTTTCCAATTGTCATTATAACTTTATAAAGGTTTAAGATATTCTTATTTTTGGTAGATATTTACATATATTTTTATAATACAAAACGAAAAAGTGATTTCTAACATAGTTGCCTAACCCCAGACAATATTTTTTCTTTGTCCTTTTTGGCACTTTCCAATTCATTAGCAGTTACATAAAGTCCTAATAATAATCTTTCTTCTACACTTAAACTTTTTGACATTTCAGATAATTTTAAACAATCTTTATACTGTTTAAATTTTGATAAATAAAAATCAGTCGGTCCTAATAATTTATCATATCCAAAAAATAAAATTTCAACTACTAACTCAGAAAAATGAGTTAGCATATTTTTTAATTCTTTTTTGTTTGGTGCTTGCTCAATTAAAGTAAGTGCTAAGGAATTTCCACAAATTTCTGCAACTCTTTCGTCTGGACAATACAACCAATATTTGCGATATTTTCTATATTGCTGATTGATTTTAAATTCTAGTAAAACATTCATAATCTCAAATATCGGGCTTGGCAAACTTACAATGCGAGAAAAGGATTCATTATCTATCTGTTTATAAACATTGCAAACTTGCCAAAGAAAAGAATAAATATCATTTTTTCCCTGTTCAGCTATTTTTTCGTGATTAGCATGTTTTACTTCATGATAAATAGTTGCAACAGTTTGATAATATGGATAATAAGATTTTTCAGCTTCTTCAAACCAATATGGAGCAACTATAGAATCCTTTAAGTTTTGCTCATATACTGTTAATGTCCCATTTCCATATTCACATATTGAATTTTTATCATACGCATGAAATTCAATATCCCTTATGTATTGATTTAAACTTTTAAAAGACAGTAAAATCTCTACTAACTTTGTTATAAATTCCTTATTTACTATTTTACCTTTTTTACTATAATCATAAATCAATTTTGACACTTCATCAATCATTTGTTCCTCATTTATTAAGTTAGAGTTTTGATTTACAATATAATGAGAAAATGGCTTGTACAAGCAATAGTAAGCACCTGCTAACTCACGTTGTTTATTACTTGCCATAAGATATTCTGGACTTAAAAGAGCAAAATCTTCTGGTTTATGAAGTTCTTTTAAAGAATCATAAACTTTTTCTATTTGCTCTTCTACAAAACCAGATTGTATTCCAAAAAGCGCTAGAGCATCTTGATATCTTTCAGTCACATTGCATACCCCATTTCTTCAGATAGAACAATCCTAAAAAATTCATATCTATTACTGTTATCAAGCATAAAAACGGAACTTTTAAAGATTTTCATAAGCATAGATACTAGTATAGCTAAACTGTTTTGTTTTAATCATTTTTTGAATATAAACAGCAAGAGCCACTATTTTTATGAGTTAGCCATCTGTTAGTTGCTATTATAATATACACCCATTTTAAATGCAACAATAAGTTTATGAATAATACAACATTTAAAGTACATCTTAGGTATTTTTAGTATATAATTATAAATTAATTAATTCTTTTTCAATATTGAATCCTTTGTTTATAAAGTAGTAAAATGACATTAAGAACTTTTACATAGGTCCATAAATAAAAACCTTTATAATAAAACTACAATTTTTATAAATCGTTATAATATTCTTGAATTTCTGAACAACTTTATTTTTAAATCACTTTGCTATACAAATTTTAAGGTAAACTTTTCTCTACTCATACCTATACTTCCATGATAACGATTCTCTTTCATTCACTCATAAGCAATTTTTATAATTATGACTCGATTTTAGAAAATAAGGATATTCCTATTCTATTTAAAAATAACTTAATATGGCTTAAAATGATACCTTATTTTTGTAATTCCTAAATCCCAATACTGTTCTGGATGTTCTTTTTCTACTTTCTCAAAATGATAAATTGTAGTAAGAGAATCCTTTTTCTCTACTAGATACTTATGTTTTGCAACATCAATTAAATTGCCTTTTAAGTTTCCTCTTAGTAAATCATATTTTAAAATCATTACCTCAGGTCTAGAAGAGGCAATAATTTCTAAATTTGGATTTTTCCTATATCTTTCTTGATAAGCCTTGATGATATTTTTTATCTGATACTCATTTAATTCATAGGATAATGTAACCCTTTTCGCACCCATAGCATGTAGAAAGGCAACACTATAGGAGTTTACAACATTAAAAGAAAAATCGGTACAAACATTTTTATATTTATAAAAACTGCCTAGTTCTGTTACAAGTAAGTCTGCATCCACCTCAGGTACTTCTTCATTGACTCTAGGAAGCCTTAAATAAACAGTATATTTATCTTTTAATTGTTCATACAGTTTTCGATCATCTACAATATATTCATCGTCTATATTTTTTATGTTTTGAACAGAATGTATGTAGAAAACATTGCCTTTTTTTTCATGAAAACTAGGGACTTCTCTAGTATACTCTTCTTTTCTATAAGGAATAACATACATCCTCTTTTCTTCTAACTGGTGCAAAACATCTCTTCTTAACTCATTTAAAGCTTGAATACTTACAAATAAATTTTCATCCATCTCATACGTTAAGTTAGAAAAGGCGAATACTGTACTCCCTGTTTTTTGAATTTGTTCTAGAATTCTCTCTTGAGTAGTGGGACTCTTTTTAGCTTTCTCAGGTAAAAAAGAACTTATTACATATACCTGATTTACCTCATCACGAACTGTAAGCGATAATATTCCTTCCTTACATACAAAATGTCCTTCTATCCAAACCTTTCGTTTCTCCTGTTCAAGTTTTTTATGAATTATATCCATTTGTTTCGAATCTGTTGTAAGTAAAACGGTTCCTCCTTCTTCTACAATATCTTTTACGTAAAAGGAAATTTCTTCATTAGGATGAGCTATATTCACCAATTTCTTATTCTTATACATTTTATTTAAAATAAGCCCTGTATCACATTTACCTAAAATACGAATACCATCTTCTTGGTTTACAGAATGTGCAAGTTTTACAGTAACAAAATTTTTTTCTACTTTTACAACTTTTCCTATCGGAATACCCATATGATTAGGTCTCATTTCCCCAATCCAATTTTCACTTTTCTCATTATTTAAAAAACCTTTTGTAAATCCTCGATTAAATATTTTCTTTACCTCTTCAATTTCTTCCTCTTCAATCTCAATTTTTCCCTTTTCAAAATAAGAATCAATTGCTTTTCGGTACAACTTAGTTACGACATAGACATATTCTTTTCTTTTCATTCTTCCCTCTATTTTTAAAGAATCTACTCCTATTTCTAAAAGAGAGGCCAAGTCATAAATTCCTAGTAAATCTTTGGGACTAAGTACATACTTTTCTTGATTCACAGTTTTTCCATTTATTTCTAAATCATATGGCATTCTACAACACTGACTACAAGTTCCTCTATTTCCACTTCTACCATTCAATAAACTACTCATTAAACATTCACCAGAATAACTAACACATAAAGCACCCTGAATAAATATTTCTAATTCAATATTGGTATTTTCTTTTATTTTTTTGATTAACGAAAGAGGTGTCTCACGAGCAAGTACAACTCGTTTTAACCCAAGTTCCTCTACAAACTTCACACCTTCTAAATTATGAATATGCATTTGTGTAGAAGCATGTAGTTCTAAATCAGGATACGTTTTTCTTACTAAATCCATCATACCTATATCTTGTATAATTAGCGCATCGACACCATTTTTATACAAAAAATCCACATATTCTAAAAAAGACTCAACTTCACTTTCATAAATGAGTGTGTTCATAGTCACATATACTTTAACACCATAAAGATGCGCATACGAAATTGCTTCTATCATTTCTGCACTTGTAAAATTCTTTGAAAAACTTCTAGCACCAAAACATTTTCCACCTAAATAAACTGCATCGCATCCTGCTAAAACGGCTGCTTTTAAAGCTTCCATATTTCCAACAGGGGCAAGTAATTCTGGCTTTTTCATAACATCACCCTTTCTTATTTTAACAAGATAGATAAAGAAAAACAAGGTTGCTTTCCCTGTTTGATATAAACTTTATTTTTTATAGAATTCTATATTGGAACACAAATTGCTTTTAATAAATATAGGTTTCTTATTTAATTCTGAAAGAATCTTCTTCTCTATTACCCTATCAAAATGTGGTAAAATTTGGTATTTTAGAAAATCATCTATATCCAAATCAGCACACTCACACTGTAAATAAGCAATTGAAAGATCATTCAAATTGAATAAATGAGCTTCCAATCTATCACAGATAAGTTCAAAATAGAAGTCCATATTATAACTTGGTTGTTTTAGGTTCTTCTTTTTTGACTCCTCTTTCTTAAAATAATCGATTACCTCTTCCTTACATCGTTCCTCCACATCTTCCTTTGTCTCCTTATAAGGCATTTGATACAAGAAACAGTATTTTTCAATGTCCCTATCTGTAGAAAATCTTGTTTCAAACATTCCCTCAAATAAATTTGGGTATGTATATATTCCGTTATATTTTAAAGTGATAAACTTTTCCCTATAAAAATCATTGAAACTATGTTGATTGGCAAGCATAGTCATATTTCTTAATATGGTCTGTTCATAAATAAACTCTATTTTTGAATCCTCCACTTGCTGTTTTACTTTAACATCAAGTGTATCTTCAAAGTAACGTTCAATAAATAGATGTGAAACCCGACCTTTTACATCAAATAGTTTTGAAAAAGAAATGACATTCACCATAAAGATGCGATCTTCTCCCGTAGAAAAAGAGTCTAAAATTTCATCTATTGGATATGCTTCATATATCTCACGCACTAATGCATCTTCGATAGGAAGAATTAAGTCTAAATAAGCAAATTGTTCTTTATATTCCTCGCTATTTTTCCTACCACATTTTTCTAAATTCATTAACTTTTGGTAAATATTAGCCATTGATGCTTCCACACTAAGTAATCTTTCTATATCCATCCTTAACATATTATTACTCCCCCATAAAATCTATTTGCACTTATTATATAGAAATATATGTACTTGTCAAGGATATTTATCAAAAAAGATGTTTTACACATCTTCTGGATAAAAAATTTGATCTGGCTTTTTCTTAAAGATTTTAGCTATATCAAGTGCCTGTTTATAAGTAAGTTTTCTCTTTCCATTCTCTAATTGTGAATAATAAGCAGGGCTTATATTCAAGAGATTTGCCATATCAACCACTGTATATTTTTTTTTCTTTCGTAAAGCCTTTAACTTTAAATACATCCAAACTCCTCCCCCTAATAGTATACCACAAAATAGGAACAAAGGTATACTAGCAGTGTACTGTAAACCAAATTTTTGTATGAGAAAATAAAGTCGTAGGTGGTAAGATGATAACGAATAAAGATTTAAATGAACAATACAGTTTATTTGCTCGCAATATAAGACGGAATAGAGAACGTCAAAATCTTACTCAAGAAAAATTAGCAGAAATGTGTGATATTAGTCTTTCCTACTTAAAACAAATTGAAAATATCAATGAATACAAAAATGTGTCTCTAACCGTGATGCTTACTTTAGCAAAAGCATTGGATACCAATGTCGCATCTCTTTTTAAAGAAGAAAAAGAAGACAGTGAAAAAACTCAACCTGTCTAAATTTTTATAAAATTACATTATGATAGATACATTTCGTATCTTCTGCTTCTTCTAACATAGAAAGCAAACGATTAAATATTTCTAAACTTTCTCCCTCTAGTGTTATTTTCTCTTTTGCTAACATGGATATCTCATCAATTTCAAATTCAACATTTGGAATTTTTTTTGTAATAGCATCTTTAATTGCATTAAAATCCTGAGGATTTCCATAAAGAACTACCATATCATCTTCTACCTCAATGTCAACAATTTCAATTCCATCTTCTAAAGCTGCTTCTAAAGCCTCTTCTTCTGTTAAACCTTTAAATCCAACAATACATAAATGGTCATAGTTAAAAGAAACACTTCCTTCAACTCCCATTTTACTTTTACATTTATTTAAGGCTGTTTTTACATTAGAGATAGCACGATTCACATTATCCGTTAAACATTCAACAATGGCTGTAGAACCGTTTGGTCCAAAAATTTCATATCGTACTGTCATATAAGACTCATCAACACCACTATTTACCTTATCAAGTGCTCTTTTTATAATATCTCCTGGAACTTGTTCCTTTTTTGCTTTTTCTAGTAATCTTCTAAGAGATAAATTGCCATCAGGGTCTATCCCCCCTTTTTTCGCAACATCATAGATTTCTCTTGCGTACATAGAATATAATTTTGCCTTTGCAGCGCCTGTTTTTTGAATACTTGCTTTTCTTACCTCATATGCTCTACCAAACATTTGTAAATCTAATACCATTTTGATACCTCCTAGACAACGTCTATTTTAACATTTTTTCCCCTAGAAAGCAACCTTATTTTTTGATACTATTTGATATTGTAAAACGTTTGATATAACTAATATTTTCAATCATTAAATCAAATAATGCATTTGCCTCAATCAATTTTTTATCCTTCATTGTATCACCTATTGCTACTTTATCATAATTTAGTATTGATTTGGTGTTTTCGACAAAATTAGAAAAAAATAGAGTTAGTGTTTGCAAAAAAAAATACTTATAGTATAATAGAAGTGGTGATTCGGATGCCCTACGCAAGAGATTTTAAAAAAAATAAGAAATCAGTCCTTTATGGAAACCGGGGGATGCATTTAGAGAGTGACTTAAATGACACAAATACGTTTTATAGACTACAAGATAAAGCTGTTATTTATAAAAAGCCTACTCCCATTACTATCTCTAAGGTAGATTATCCATCAAGAATAGAAGCAGTAATCAAAGAAGCTTATTTCAAAACACCTTCTACTACCGATTACAATGGAATTTATAAAGGAAAATATATAGACTTTGAAGCAAAGGAAACCAAACTAGATTATTTTCCTCTTGCAAATATTCATGTGCATCAAATTGAACACTTAAAAATGATTATGAAACATGGGGGAATTGGTTTTTTAATTATACGTTTTATAAAATATAATAAAACTTTTCTATTGGAAGGAAAGGATTTTTTAGAATTTTTAGAAACGGTGAAGAGAAAATCTATTCCTCTTTCCTATTTTGAAGAGAAAGGACATATAATTAAAGAAAAGTATCAACCTCGTCTCGATTATTTAGAAATCGTCGATACTATTTTAAAGGAGAAATCATATGAAAGAATTTGTTAATAAAAATAAAGAAAATATCATTATTGCTATTGTAAGCCTAGTTGCTTTTATTTTAGGATGCTTTGCAATTAATCCACTTGTTTCTTTTTTAATCATAGGTGCTTGTGATGTCATTTTATTCGCACCTGTACTCATGAAAAAATTGAAGAAAAAAGAAAAAAATACACATGTGAGTCATCCAAAACAAAAGATGGTAAAAGAGGTAAAAAAAGAAAAGGTAGAACATTCCTCAAAACAAGAGAAAACAACAAAGAAAAAGAAAAAAATATGGAAAAAGGTAATTAAAATTCTTATTGTTATCTTCTTCATTTGTTGTTTCTTAGGATTTATCGCTGTTGGTTTATTTATTAGCTATATTGCAAAAAATGCACCTACCTTTAATCCAAATAACTTATATAAACAAGAATCTTCTATTTTATATGATGTAAACGGAAATGTTTTTGCAAAACTAGGTGCTCAAAAACGTGAAAATATAACATATGAAGAACTTCCAGAAGTATTAATCAATGCAATTGTTGCAACAGAAGATTCTCGCTTTTTTGAACATAGTGGAGTAGACTGGGCAAGATTTATAAAAGCAACTATACAACAATTGGCAGGTATTGATGCGGGTGGTGCTTCCACAATCACAATGCAAGTTTCAAAAAATGATGTGTCACAAGATAAGACATCGAAAGGAATTAAAGGAATTATTCGTAAATTTACCGATGTATATATGTCCTTAGAACAGATTGAGAAAAAATATACAAAACAACAAATTATGGAATTCTATGTGAACTCTTACTATTTAGGCGGTGGAGCTTACGGTGTTGAACAAGCGTCCCAAACTTATTTCGGAAAATCCGTAAGTGATATTAACTTAGCAGAGGCTTCTGTTTTAGCAGGACTATTTCAATTACCTGGAAAATATGATCCTTTAGTAAATCCTGAAGCAACTGAAGCACGTCGTAAAACTGTATTAAATTTAATGGTCAGACATGGATATATTACAGAAGAAGAAAAAAATGCAGCTTTAGCCATTCCTGTTAAAGATTTATTAGTAAAGGGTCATAACGACTCTGAAGATGAAACAAGATACTTATCATTCATTAATGCCCTAATCTCAGAGCTAGAAGATGATTACAAAGAATTAGGAAATCCTTACTCTAATGCCTTAGAGATATGGACGACTATGGATCCTGACAAACAAGATTATATTAATGATATTATGAGTGGGGAAACATGGAAGTGGGAAAACGACGAAGTAACGGCTGGAATTGCTGTTATTAACACACAAACAGGAGCCATCAGTGCAATCGGTGGAGGAAGACCTGAAAAGACGGTAAAACGTGGATTTAATACTGCCGTAGATACCAAAAACCAAATTGGTTCTACAGCCAAGCCACTTTATGACTACGGTCCTGGTATTGAATATGAAAATTGGTCAACATATGATCCATTTGTAGATGAAAAATATACATATTCAAATGGAAAAGATATTAACAACTGGGATATGAAATATGAGGGCTTTGTAACAGCTAGAACCGCTTTAGCGCATTCTAGAAACATCTCTGCTTTAAAAGCATTCCAAATGAATAAGAATGAAAATATTAAAAAGTTTGTCACAAATCTAGGTCTACATCCTGAAGGAAATGGTGGAAGCATTCATGAAGCACACTCTATTGGCGGATACACAGGGGAATCTCCTCTTTCCATGGCAGCTGCTTATGCATCATTTGGAAATGGTGGATATTATATAGAACCATATAGTTATACAAAGATAACGTTTAGGAATACTGGGGAAACAGTTGAAAAGAAAGCAAATAAAAGAAAAGCAATGGGTGAAGATACCGCTTACATGGTATATGATATGTTAAAATCATCCGCAAAATATGGTCTAGGAAATCAATACAATGTAAATGGCGCTACCTATGGAGCAAAAACTGGTACAACCAACTTTGATGAAGCAACAAAAAAAGCAAAAGGAATTCCAGCAAATGCAATTAATGATTATTGGGTAAATGGAGTATCTCCAGATTATACGATTTCTGTTTGGTATGGATATGAAACTGTACATCAAACAAAAGATTCTTCAAAAGCAAATTATTGTAAGAACTGTTTCAATATGGGAAATGAAATTTATCATAGAAAATTATTCCAAAAAGTAGCACAAGGCTTCTTTAAAAAAGGAACTGACATTAAAATGCCTAGTAGTGTTGTAAAAGTAGAAATTGAAAATGAAACTTATCCTGCAAAATTACCAAGTGAATATACACCAAGCAATATGAAGATTACAGAATTATTTAAAAGTGGAACAGAACCAACAGAAGTTTCTACTAGATATGCAAAGTTGGAAAATGTAACTAATGTAACAGGAAGTGTTGAAAATAATGTCGCAACTATTTCTTGGACACCAATCAAAACACCAGAGGCTATAGATGAAGAAGCACTTAAAAAATTCTTCTCTACATTCTGGAAAAATACATCCATTCCTCTAAATGCTAGAAAAGAATATAATAATAGAAATATTGGCTCTGTCGTATATAAAATATATGCTGTTGGATCAGATGGTTCCCTAAGCCTTATAGATACCACAGAAAATACAAGTACTTCATTTAATGTTACAACAAATGCATCTGATACTTATGTAGTAAAATCTTCTTATTCTATATTTACATCAAATATGAGTGATGGTGCAACGGTTCATTTAGAGTTAGGAAATGTAAAACCAACAATTCACGCTGAATTAATTGGAACCAATCCATATGTATGGACAGGTGCTTATACAGAAGATGGTGTTTCTGTTTTCGAAGATGAAACTGATGTAACAGGAAATGCTACAATTACAACAAAATACTTAAATAGTGATGGTACTGAAATCACAATTGATGCTTTAAATGCACCAGGAACATATACAGTAGAATACACTGTTACTTATAAGAATTTTAATGATGTTTTAAAACGTACGATTGTTATACCTTAAAAAAACTCTCATTTTGAGAGTTTTTACTTTTTACAAATATCTTTTAATTTACAATTTTCACATAAGGGAGAGATTGCTTTACAATAATAACGACCAAATAAAATAAATTGATGGTGGGTACTTGGAATTCTTTCCTTTGGTATTTTTTTTGTTAATTTTTTTTCAATTTCTAAGACACTGTCTTGTGGTTTTACCAAACCTAATCTTTTACTAACTCTTTCTACATGTGTATCCACTGCCATCACAGGAATTTGATATAGTTCCGATAAGACAACATTTGTCGTTTTTCTACCTACACCAGGAAGTGTTTCTAAATAGTTTCTATCCTTTGGAACCTTTCCTTGTTGTTCTTTTACTAATCGTTCAGAAATCTTCTGTACATTCATAGCTTTTCTTTTAAAAGTTCCAATCGGTTTTATAATCTTTTCAATCTCAGAAATAGAAGCTTTTGCAAGATTTTCTAATGTTGGATACCTATCAAATAAAATACTTGTTACTTGATTTACTCTTTTATCTGTTGTTTGTGCACTTAACATCACAGCAATCAAAAGTTCATAATCTTTATGATACACAAGTTCACAATGAGGATTTGGTATCAATTCGTCAAAGTAATCTAAAATCCTATCCACATTTTTCATTTAACCAGTCATAATCCAAAAGCTCTTTTTTTGGCTTTATCTCCCTTTTATTATTTTGAAAACGCATTTTATCTTTTTCATAGTCTTCTTTAGTCTGAATTCCTTTTTTCTTCCATTCATACAATATCTTGTCAATATAAGTAAGCCTTGTTGCCCCATTATAAACTGCTTCTTTTAAAGCGAGAGAAACAATTTCTTCACTGTATCCTGCCTCTAACCAACCACCAATTAGTTCATACTCTATTGGAGATAAAGTTCTAGAAAATTCCTGTTCAAACATATCATATATTGTTTTCTTTTCCTCTTCATTCGATGTAGAATCTAAACTTACCACGGATGTCACTAATTTTTTATAAAGAGAATCTAAAAGAATAATCTCTTCTCTCGGTTGTGTATCTGTTAGCTTTAGTTCTAAAACTCCTTTGGAAGACAATGTATCAATTTCCTCTAACAGTTCTATCTGTGAACACCCAAGAATAGAACACATTTTTTTTGGATCAAATGTTTTATCTTCATTTATCAAATAAATGAGAAAAATAAGATCTTTATCAGTTAATTCAAAGTTTTTATAGTTCTTAAATAATTGAAAAGGAATTCGATAATCCCCCTTTTCTATAATTGCTAGAACCTTCTCCGTCATGTACACCACTTCCTTTCTACTATTATACCATAAAGAAAAAATAATCCGGAGATTATTTTAGAGCATCAACTAATTCTGCTTTTTTCATTGTTGTATATCCTGATATACCTTTTTCTTTTGCCATTTCTTTAAGTTCAGCAACTGTTAATTTTGTTAAATCAATCATCTCTTCTGTTGATTCTTCTTTTGCCATTTTTTCTACAACTTCTTGTGTTTCTTTTTTAACAGGAGCTTTTACATCCCCATTTAAGGCAGATTTAGCCATTTCTACTAAACTTGTAAATGTTTCAGGATTATCAATTGCAACTTCTGAAAGCATTTTACGGTTTACTGTAACACCTGCTAATTTAAGACCATTCATAAATTTAGAATAACTAATGTCATTTTCTCTACATGCTGCATTGATACGAATAATCCAAAGTTTTCTGAAATCTCTTTTCTTTTGTCTTCTATCACGATATGCATATGCACCTGAATGCATAACTTGCTCTTTTGCTGATTTATATAGTCTATGTTTACTTCCAAAGTATCCCTTGGCTTGTTTCATTACTTTTTTACGACGAGCACGATGAATTGTGCCACCTTTAACTCTTGCCATTTAAATCCCTACTTTCCTAAAACGTCTTTAAGTCTCTTGTAATCTGAAGAACTTAAAGTTCCGCCTTTTCTCTTGTTTCTTTTTGAAGCTGATGTTTGTTTTCCTGTATTATGGTTTGCTTTTGAAACACCAATCTTAATTGTTCCACCAGGTCTAACTTTGCAAACTTTACTTGTAGCCTTGTGTGTTTTCATTTTATTCTTTGCCATGATTATTCCTCCTACTTATCTTTTTTAGGTGCAAGTATCATTGTCATAAACTTACCATCTAATTTTGGCTTTTGTTCTACTTCTGCTAAAGCCTCCGTTGCCTCAGCAAATCGCATAAGAACATCTCTTCCACGTTCAGGATGAGCAAGTTCTCTTCCCTTAAACTTAACTGAAACTTTTATCTTATGCCCTTTTTCTAGGTATTTTGATGAGTTACGTACACGAGTATCAAAATCGTGAACATCAATTGTTACTGATAATCTATATTCCTTTACTTCTAGATTCGTTTCTCGTTGCTTTTTCAAATTTTCTTTTTGTTTCTTTTTATTTTCATACTTAAATTTATTGTAGTCCATGATTTTACAAACTGGGGGATTCCCATTATTCATCATGACTAAATCAAATCCTGCATATGTTGCCAACGTTCTAGCATCTTGAATACTTTTAATGCCTAATTGTTCACCATTTGGTCCTATGACCATAACTTCTTTTGCACGAATCTGCTCATTAATAAACAAATCCTTCTCCTTATTTGCGATACCTAACACCTCCATAAAAAAGTGAACCGAGGGTCCACTTATGCTATCATCATTTTTATTTTTTTATCATTTTTTATGAATTTTAGCGTTTAACCCAAAGCTTTTCGCAATCGGGTGAGAAGTGGACCTTCTTCTTTCCTTTGAATACAAGATAAATTATATAATGTAATTTTCTGTTTGTCAATACCCCTTTTGATTGGTTTTCTCGATTATTAACATATATTGTATTGAAAAAGAAGCATCTACTAGTCTAAATCTTCATTTTCCCAATCATTTTAACCTTCCTTTTCTATAATCTACATTCCTTACATCTTCAAAAACATCTTCTTTCCTTTTGTACCATTAAATTTTTAATAACTAGAATTCCTCCTCTAAATCGATACGAATGGTTATTATGTTTGTAGCATCTTTATCAAATCCAAATAAATAAGCAGGTATTACAAATGTTAATTTTCCATCTTCTAAATACCAATTTCCTGTTAGAAACATATGATCATATAAAATAGTTTGCCAATCTTTATTAAATTGGTCCTTATGTTTAAGATAAAAGTCATCTTTCATAAAATAAGCTAACGCTTTTTTATAGTAAGAATCTTTCCAACCATTCATGTCAAATTCATGAATATCGCCTGTATAATAAAATGAATACCCTTTTACATCATGTATAATATTTTCTAATTTTCCATCTTTTGTATAGGTAAATGAAAGGCTATATGGACCTGCATAAACTAAATCTAATATTAAATGAATTCCTAAGTTTTCTTCATCAGTACTTTCAATAAGATTTTTACTATTCTTACTCAATTGTTCAAAATCCTTATCTACTATTGCATTCAAATACTCTGCGATTTTGTTCAACATGGCATTCTTTGTAGAAGTATTTAAAACCATCTTTGTGTTCTCAATTGTCTTTGTTTTATTTGTAAATTTTTCCCTCACTATTTCATAATCTATATCATCTTCTACAGTTATTTTATCTTCATCATTTGTCATCACAGCTAAAAGTAATCTCTGTTGACGTTTCGTGAGTTCCATCGCATCCGCATTAAATTCCTTTTTCCCACTCTTTTTATAAAGTTCATCAAAAACTTGAATAACTTTGTCCACTGCTTCTTTAGAAAAATGAACCGTATTTTCTATATAATCATACTTTCCTGTAAAATTATAACAATCTGTATATTCACATGGTTCATAAATTGGTTGTATCTCTACTGTTTTTATCACTTGATTCTCTAATAGATAAATATATCCTTCACAACCAAAATCATATCTAATTTTATAAATAAAGTCCTTATAGCTTATCTCATTTTTACTCTTATCCATACTTATGTTTTTTTTACTTTTACTATATTCATTTAAAATAAAAAAGGAAAAAACGCCTAAAATAATAAATATTATCACAAATAGCAAAATCTGTCTTTTCTTTTTCCCAATCTTTTTTCTTTCTTCTACTTCCATACAAACACCCTTTCTTATAAACATAGTATATCATTTTCTATGTTGTATTTAAAGAGATATCTGTTTCTATTTTCTACACATAAAAAAAGACTAGTTAATCATCTTTTCTATAAAACATTATTTCTAGTTTGCTGGGAAATAACCATTTTCTACTTCTCTTGTTTCATTGACAACAATAAATGCTTTTTCATCTAGAGTCTTAATCAATTTCTTCAAATTTTTAAATTTATTTTTATCAATTTCCATAAACAACATATATTTTTCATTTGTTTTATCTTGACCTTCTACATGAATAACAGAAACAGCATATCCCTTTTGTCTTAAAACAGCCACCATACCATCATCTTTCCTACTTGTAATGACTTGAACACCAAAATTACCTTTAATCAAAACAGCAGATAACCAACCACCAATATACGTTCCTGTGGCATATCCACCCGCATAGGATAAAGCTACTAGGATACTGGTTTCATCTGTATTTAAAGCTTCTCTTACAATAATAAACCAAACAAAGACCTCTACAAATCCAATCAAGGAAGCTACAAATTTATTTCCTTTTACTGTGACAATCGTTCTACATGTTCCCAAAGAAACATCAATAATACGAACACTAAATATTTTTAAACATAATAGTAACAATTCCATACGTTTTCTCCTATCTAACATAATTATAACAAAATGAATAATGGGTGTAAATGATTTCTATTGAAATGTTTCAAGCAATTGGTTATAATAAAACTAGGTGAGAATATGCGAAGAAGAATTAAGAAAAAAGTAGTTGCTTTCTTTGCTATCGGCTTTATTATGGTCATAGCAATAATAGTATCTATAATTATGATTGTAAATTATAACAAAAAAATACATAGTATTCCATATAAATTAGAAAAATTAGGATATCAACAAGAAGAAATCGATTTTTTTGAAGATTTTACACAAAAAGAAAATGCGAAACCTAGCATGGATGAAATATTAAATCGTCCTTATCATAAAGAACTAGCAACCTTTCTAAAAGAGAAATACTTTATTTATAATAATTTAGAACGTTATTTATCCTATAAAGACAAACATACAGAATTAACAACAACAGAAGTAGTCAGTTTAGTCAATGTAAATCGAGATTATGAATACTATGAACATGTACAAAAAACAGATACAAATAAAGAAAATATAATGCTTGTAAATAAATATTATGCACTAGATAAAGATTTTGCATTTGATGATTTAGTAGATGTTTCCATCCAACACTGTTATGGAAATCAAAAAATAAGAGAAGAGGTATATGATAAATTTAAGCAAATGTTCAATGATGCGAAGAAAGAAAATCTAACAATTATTATTAATTCTTCTTATAGAACCTATGACTACCAAGAAGGTTTATGGAACAATTATGCACGTCAACATGATGAGGCTTGGGCGGATAATTATGCAGCAAGAGCAGGTCATTCAGAACATCAAACAGGTCTTACGATTGATGTAACGACTTATGGTGTAAAAGAACAAGGGGACTTTGAGAATACTGATGAATTCGCATGGATGCAGGAAAATGCGCATAAGTATGGATTTATTTTAAGATATCCTAAGAATCAAGAAAACATTACAGGATATTCTTATGAGTCATGGCATTATCGCTATGTTGGTGTAGATGTAGCTACTAAAATTTATGAAGAAGGAATTACTTTTGATGAATATTACGCCTTTTATTTAAATGAAGAGTAATAGCTGAAAAGGAATGTGACAAATACATTCCTTTTTCATATACTATATTAGGTGATAACTTGAAACTGAAAATTTTTAAAGGATGTTATTACATTTTCCTAGTCATTTTAATTCTTCTTTTTTATACAAAAGATATAAATTTGTTTGGAAGTAAGTTTTATAAAAATATAAAAATCATTGGAAATGAAGAAGACATTCTTGTTCTTGTAAATAAAAATAATAAACTCACTAAAAATTATGTTCCTGCTTCTTTAGTTAAAATCAATACAAAATATGCAAATGAAGAGAAATATTTACGAAAAGAGGCACAAGAAGCCTTTGAAAGATTAAGCAAAAAGGCCTATAAAAATGGACTTCACATTATTGCTGTTTCTACATATCGAAGTTTTGATTACCAAGAAAACCTATTTAAAGGATATGTAAAAGATTTTGGAAAAAAATATGCTTTAAAATGTAGTGCGAAGCCAGGACATTCTGAACATCAAACAGGTCTTGCAGTAGATGTGATGGGTTCAAATAAAGATTATAATTTATTTGAAGAATCTAAAGAATTTATATGGATGCGAGAAAATGCCCATAAATATGGGTTTATTCTAAGATATCCTAAAGGAAAAGAAAAAATAACTGGTTTCAAATATGAACCATGGCATTATCGCTATGTTGGTGTTTATCCTGCTACAATTATGTACCAAGAAGATTTAACATTAGAAGAATGGAAAGAAAAATATGGCTAATTTTAATTTATGTAAACCTGTTAAAAAGCAATCTAAAATGAATAAAAAGAAAAGTACAAAAGTAACAAACTTTGGTATTTTTTTTATGCATTTGTCTAAAGGTTGTTTTAAGAATTTTATACACAAGACAGATAATATACTCCATAAAAAAGCAGTTTCTAAAGAAATATATTTTCCTATATGGAAAGGTAATCCTTCATAATTCCAGAAGATAATGTCAAAAAAGTATTCAAGCAAGTGGCCTCCTATCCATTCTAAAAAACTAAGAATAAAAAAACCTGTAAAAAACTCACCAACTAGAATTTGACCTTTTGAACAATCTCTCTTTTTCATAAAAGAAAAAACAAGATATAAAATAACAGCACCTAAACCATACACAGGTGTCCAAGGGCCATATAAGATGCCACTTTTTCCTTCACAAAAAAGATAAATGATGCTTTCAAATACATGTCCTAGTATAGAGTATAAAAAAAAGATATTGCTATAATACATAGTATCACCTATTTTTAATATGAAAGAAAAAGTTTATTTTATGCAATTGCTATATATAAAAATAGAAAAACACATAAAAATCTAGTTTTATCTAGATTCTTATCCTTTTATTTGTACTATTTTTTTATGATTACTTTCTCTTCTTCTAGCTCTTTTTGGACATTATAATCAATAAAGAAAGAAATATATGTGTATGGTATTTCCTTACCAGAATTTATCATTGCTTTCAATTCATCTACTTCATTTCCAATATAATATCCTGCTTTCCAAATAAGATCTCGATCCCTATTTATCATTAAAAAGGTCTCTAATTCTTCTTGTGTCTTAAATGTTGCAATTTTTGCAAGTTGTGTTTCTGTTTGTTCAAGCGCATAATAAGATATGATAAGACCTGATGCTTCTGTGTATCCAGTAGGTTTTGAATCATAAATGGTTCTATACTAAGAAATAGCAGTGTTTATTTCATAATCCCCAAATGAAAATGGCATCTCTTGAATTTTCTCGTGTAGAAAAGGAAGAGAATTTCCCACACACTGTTTTTCTTCTGAATAATCCTATATAATCCTTATTATAAGTACTGAAAAAAGTCACGGACATCTTTTTTTAGACTTCCTCTTGTATCAGTTTACCTTCTTTCAATAAATCATCATTCTTATGTTCTATTTCTTCCATAATATCTTCCTTATCTCTTTATACTACTTAATAAAAAAACTAGAATATCTAGTTTTCTTCATCTAAATCATCATCAGTTACAATTTCTAGGTCTGAAATATCAGTATCATCTAAATCATCATCTATAATTTCATCCATATCGTCTAAAGAATCCTCTTCCATATCTTCTTCAAACTCTTCACTATTTTCCTCATCGTTTTCATTTTCTAGAGCATCCTCATCATCCATAATTAGTTCTACAGAATGTCTATCACGAATATCCCATTCATTACTTTCCAATAATACAAAACGTTTATCTAAAGTAAGTGAGGTATAATAATCTCCTATTTTCGCAACATATTCATCCTCTGAATAATCCAATAAATTACAAATTTCTTTAAAAATGGTAGGTGTATTCATTGCCTTATTGTTTTCTTTTAAAATCAAATATGTCATATCTGTGTACGACATTAATTCTAATTCTTCTATATGCATGTCTTTTAATTTCATTCAAAAATCCTCCTAAAAAATTAATTTATTTCTATCGTTATATATTATGTTTGAATAAATGTAAAATATAACGTCATTTACATAATTGATGGAATTTCTATTCCTAAAAGTTTTAAAAGTTCCTTAAGGATTTGGTCTGCTAAATCAAGAACATATAACCAATCCTGTTTTTTTTCTTTCTCTTCTAACCCAGAAATATAATTATTCTGATAAAATGTATTTAAAGAAACACATAAATCATAAATATAAGAAGCAATAACACTTGGTAGACGAAGGCGAAAAGCACCTAGAACTGCCTTGTGGAAATCTAGTAGCTGAAGACGTAAATTACGGTCATATTCATTATAAATTGTATTACTTAAATCACTTTCCTTATATTGTTCTAATTCTAAGATACGTTTGATTCTTAAATATGTATAGAGTACATAAGGTCCTGTTTTCCCAACAACATCAGAAAATTTCTTACCATCAAAAATATAATCCTTTTCCCGGTTGTTTTGTAAATCCGCAAATTTTAAAATAGAGTTCACAATTTTCCTTTTATCTTCTTCAGACATATTTTTATTTGATTCTTTGCTTTCCACAAAAAGTTCTTCTATTTCCCTAAATAAAGCATCCAGCTTTGGCGCATTTCCGCTCCTTGTTTTATAGGGTTTACCATCTGTTCCATTAATTGTTCCAAAACCTAAATGCTCTAAATGCGCATCCGTAATTCCAGCTTTTAAACTAGCCCGAAATACTTGTTTAAAATGTAGGGATTGTCTTAAATCGGCAACGTATAAAATATAATCTGGTTGGAAATCTTTTTCTCTTTGGTAAATGGTTGCCATATCTGTAGAACCATATATATAAGAGCCAATACTCGTTTTGAAAATAAGAGGTGGAATTTCTTTTGCATCTGCCTCTTCTGTTACATCGACAACCAAAGCTCCATCACTTATATATGCAAGGGATTTTTCTGTTAAAATTTTCTCAACAAGTGGTATAAATGTCCTAGAATCCATTTCTCCATACCACAAATCAAAGTCAACATCCAAATACTTATAAATACGAACAATATCTTTTTTTGATAAATCAAATATTTTCTGATAATATCTTTCATATTCTAAAGAACCTTCTTGTAGTTCCTTTGTGATATTCGCACATTTTTCTTTTATCTTTTCATCTTCTTTACAAAGACCACTGATTTTGGGATAAAGCCTATTTAAATCCTCTAATGTAACTTCTTCTATCCCGATTTTTTCTTCCTGCATTCCATAAATTACTTCTCCAATTTGTAGTCCAAAATCTCCAAAATGCACATCACCAATTATATTATGTCCAACATAAGCTATAATTCTTTTGATAGATTCCCCCACAATAGCAGGACGTAGATGCCCAACATGAAGAGGCTTCGCAATATTGGGTCCACCATAGTCTATGATATAAGTAAGAGGGTGTTCCAATATGGGTAAATTAAATTTAGGAAATTTTTTCATATCACGTAAAATCTGATTAATAAAAGTTGCAGATAAGGTCATATTAATAAAACCTGGCATAACCGCTTCTACTTTTTCAAAGTAAGGACAATTCTGCAAAGCAGCTATAATTTCTTCTGCAATTTCCATAGGGGATTTTTTATATTGTTTTGCTAACCTGAATGCCCCATCAAATTGATAATCACATAAGTCTGGGCGATTTGATTTAACAACATTCACTACCTCTAACGAATAAGAACCTAATGACTCTTTTAATGCTTTCTCTAATAATTCTATAACCATGTTTCCACCTACATTTCATATGTAATCTTAAATGAAAATTCTTCTTGCTCATTTAAAATATAATTAATTTCTATTTTCCCATCTTCATGTACAATCTGTTCTGTATAAAGAGGGATTTCTAATTTTCCTACAGAACCAGTATATTCTAAAGTGGTATATTCTTGTTCTAAAAAAGTAAAATAAAATTCTTCTGTATGATTTATTCTTCGTCTTAAAGTGATTTTATTATTTTCTAATCGAAGTTCATTATGATTTCCATTTTCAACAAAGCTTAGTACTTGCTTATTTAATATACCTTTTCCTTCGAAAGAAACACTTCTTTTTTCAGACTTATTTTGTATCCAAGAATGGATTTTTACAATCATCTTTTTATCCCTCTTCTTCTATTTCTTCATCATTATAAACATTACGAACATACAAGTCAAGTAAAAAATGAAAAAGGAGAAAAGAGAACCGACCACGAATACGTCTTCCCATTTTTAAACATCTCTTCGTTCCACCTTATCCATTATTTTTCTTAAAAAATATAACCTTTTTTGAAAAATTAAAAAAATGATGCATCTGTAAATACAATGTATTTTTTATAGACATTTTAACACCTTTTTTCCGTGTATTAGGCACTATCTCTATTTTTTAAATCAACTTCTACATAAGAGTAAAACATTTATATTCTTCCATCTCTACTATAATATACATTCTTGTATTTAAGAAATCCTTTTTAAATACAAAAAAAATATAGCATATGCTATATTAATCCTTTGCATTAAACACCAAAGATAAAAAGAATGAAATGACAATTGCTGCAATAATTCCTGAACTGGTTAAATCAAACATTCCCATAGCTAGCCCGATAATTCCATATTCATTTGCCTTCTCTAATGCACCATGAATAAGTAAATGGCCAAAACTTGTGATAGGAACGAGTGCACCACCACCAGCCCATAAAACAAATTTATCATAAATACTAAACGTATCTAAAAATGCCCCTAGTACTACAAAAAGCGTTGTTACATGTCCAGCAGTTAAACTTGTATTATCTAATATAATTTGTCCAATTAAACAAACAAGTCCAGCGAACAGAAAAGCGTTTACATAAATCATAGGTTTACCTCCAAACTAATTGCATGAGCAATTGCAGGAATCGTATGTTTTTCGTTCACCATAGTTGTAGACATTAAAGCCCCTGTTGCAATTAATAAGATTCGCTTTAATTCTTTTTTCTTCATCTTCTCAAATAAATAGCCATAGGAAACAAGTGGAAGACAAGCGGGTCCTGAACCTCCTGCATAAACACTTTGATTTTCCACATCAAAAATCATAGTAGCTGTATCATCATAGTTCTTTAAATCAAGTCCATATTCTAATTTCATAAATTCAGGTAAAATTTTTTTACCATAAATTCCTAAATCTCCACTAAAAACCATATCATAGTAATCTAAACTTCTTCCTGTTTCTTCTAGATGTTTATAAAGAACGGATGCACAAGCAGGTGCCATAACTGCCCCCATATTATAAACGTCTTTTATTCCCATATCGATTACAGTTCCAATTGTTGCAGAATCAACTTTAATAAGAGATTTTTCACTAGATAAATAAGCACTTGCACCACCAGTAGTTGTAAAAGTAGTTGTCTTCTTTTTAGGTCCCCCATATTCTACTGGATAGCGAAATTGTTTTTCTGCGGAATTGTTATGTGAAGAAACAGAACAAATCGCGTTTTTTATTTGTTTTGCCTCTATCATATTTGAAGCAATAATTAACCCCTCTACACTTGTAGCACACGCATTATAAATTCCTAAATAGGGAATTCCTAGTCTGCTAGCTGCATAATTTGAAGAGGTTAATTGATTCATTAAATCTCCAGATAAAAAAACATCAATATCAAATCTTTTTTTATTTATTTTTGCAAGTAAAATATCTACACTTTCTTCTAGGATGCGACTTTCTGCATCTTCCCATGTATTTTCTCCCATTTTCAAATCATCGTAGCTTTTATCAAAATAGTGATGTAATGGTCCTTTCTTCTCATAAGGACCTGCTATAGTGGCTGTTTCATTTATATATACGTTCTTATAAAAAAATGTCATATAGTCCCTCCAAATAATAAAATACGAATTAATCCAAATACATAGGCAGAAACAACACCGAAAATAATAACAGAACCCGTTAGTTTAAACATACTGGCCCCTAGTCCTGTAACCATGCCTTCCTTCTTATAATCTAAAGCAGCACTCATCATTGCATGCGCAAATCCTGTAATTGGTACAAAAAGTCCTGCCTTTGCGAAATGCACCCATTTATCAAAGAATTTGAAACAAGTAAGTAAACACCCAATAAAAATAAGTGTAATTATCATAAATGTTCCTGCTTCTTTTGTTGATATTTCTAAATTACTTGCATAAAATTCAACTAAAAATTGCCCTATTACTCCCATAATTCCACCAACAAGAAAAGCCATCATTCCATTAAAAAGTCGGTTTTCCTTTGGTTTATATTTTTTTACCAATTTCTGGTATCTACTTTTTTCCATATTCTTCCTCCTAATAGTAGTATGGAAAAAATAAGGTTTCTTATACAAAAAAAATAGATTTTTATCTATTTTTTAATTTTTTGGTATTCTTTTTTTACCAATCCATATAGTTTATTTAAGTCATTAAAACCAAGAATATAAGAAGGTTCTTTCTTTTCTATATCCTGATAATATAATAAAATATCATGCATGACATAAAATGTATTTTCATCTACAACATCACTTAAATAATAAAGTTTCTCTAGTAAATCAAAATAAGAAACATCATCTATGGTTTGTTCCCTAAGAAGTTCAATAAATGCATCTTCTAGAATATATAAGGAATTTGTATCGTGTGGATATTCTAAATGCATTTTTATTTCTTTATATAAGTTATATACCTCACTATAGATTATTTCTAAATAATATTCATCTACTTCTTCGTCCTCTATTCTACTAAAATATTGTTTTTGATATTTGACTAAAATATCGTCAAATACTCCAAAACTAGATAAATCCAGTTCTTCTAAATGTTTCCTATAATAGGAAAAGATAGGCAAAAAATCACTTTTTTGTAAACTCTTCCTATCTAAAAATTGTGTCAATTCTACACACATGTTCTTTTTTTTCTCTTCTACAACTATGCTACTTTCCATCTTACCACCCTACATATATCATAACACATTTTTTTATTTTATGCTGCTAATTTTGTTTTAATTTTTTCTTTTACCTTTTTTTCAAACCGTGATACCTGTACTTGATTCATACCATAAAGGTTAGCTACCTCACTTTGGCTTTTTGACTCAATAAACCTTTTTTCAATTAAATCTTTTTCTAGTGGTGTTAAGTTCTGTAATTCTTCTTTAAACGCAATCAAATCATCAATTGCCATTTCTTTCTTTGAAATAACATCAGAAAGAAACATTTCCTTTTCACCTGTTTCAATTGGCGTATCTAAACTAATCGGATTTTGTACACTTAAAAGTGCTTCCTCCAAAGAAGAAAGTGAAATATCTAAAGATTGTGCTAGTTCTTCTTTCGTTGGATCTCGCATTAGTTCTTGAAGTAATATATATCTTTCCCTTTCTATTTTCGCATGTAACGTAAGAATATTTTTACTAATTTTAATGCCTTTGTCTTCACGTACTAATTTATTCATCTCTCCCCATATATACAAATAAGCATACGTTGAAAACTTCACACCGTATTCCTCTTGATAGTTTTGATAAGCTGCCATCAGTCCTATATATCCCGATTGATATAGATCCTCTTTATGAGGATACCCCTCAAAAGAATGAGCAATTGAATAAATCAATTTACTATATTTTTCTACGAATTCATTGTCCATAAGTGCCTCCTATACTTGAATGACTTCAAAAGCTTCTAATTCATTTTTTATTAAATGTACATAGTTAAATATACGATTTTTCCTCATTCTATCAAAAACAGGACTTTCGTATAATTCACAAAGTAAAACTTTTCCAGCATTTTTATTACACATCTCATAAACATAGAACATACTATGAATTCCTTTTAAATCAATTTCCGTTAATTCATCAATCGTAAAGACCACGCTACGAAGACCACATGTTTCAATTTTTTCAATGACCTCTGTTCTAAATTTTTCCATCTCCTCACTTAAAAACTTACCTTTTAATCGAACAAATAAAATCCCCTTCCTAAATTCTGATGAAATCTCCAATACTATCACCTCTTGGTATTCACTTTATCATATCATTTTAAAGAAATATGTCGATTGAAGAATCAAATATTTTTTCATCAAAAAATGCACATCGTGCATTTAAAAAACTCTGTCTTTTGTATTTTCATTAACGAATACCTTGATATAAGGATTAAAAAGATTACTATAATCGTACAACTCATGATTTTTTAAGTTTGGAACAATTGTCTTGTTTATGAATTCATTAATACTATGTTTATTTACATGTTCTGTATAAAAATAAATTCTTTTTGTTGTATACTCTTCTTTTTCCTCTTGATAATGATTTCCATGATGATAACTTTCTTTATAAATACTCTCTTCTTTATCCAAAGAGATAAATTCATCATAATATTCCACTTCAATTCTTACCTTATTATCTTCTAAAGAATTATCGATTTGTATTTCATCATAGGGAACAGATAGATAATCTTCTATTTCAATATCAAACTTTTCCTCATGTTTATGGTATACACTAGAGGAGAAATCTTTATGATAAGTAAATGACCAAGCGTAATCTATTGTAAAAATGCCACCTAAGATAATCATGAAAAAACTTCCTATTAAAGGCCATACACAGATTCTTTTCTTTGCAAATAAAATATGTGTAAAAATATGAATAATATAAATTGTTAAAGTAAATATTCCTAGAACTAGGAAGAAGGGAGCATATATTCCAATTCCTTTTATTAGTAAATAGATAAGAACACAAAGAACAATCCCAATACCAATTGCTAATAAAATCATCGGAAAAATAAACACTATACAAATGAAACATTTCAACAAAACTAATAAAATGTCACTAAGTACATGAGTATTGTTTTCAGAAACCCTCACAGTATTCACCTTTATACTTTCTTCACTGTTTACTGACTGATCTTCTTTTATTTTTCTTACAGGGTTACTTTTTTTTTTAGAATCTTCTACCGATGAAGAAGTTACGCTTTTTCTTAAAATCATAACAATAAGAAGTGCACAAACAATTACGTAAGTAATCTCTACTAATACTTTCCACAAAATAGCTACAATATTATTTTCAAAAAAGAACATAGAATTAAAGGTCAATCCACCTATTACTGATTTTCCAACTTCTCCAACAATCCAAAAAGGAATGTGTAAAAAGGCAATTCCTAATAATATAAGAATAACTTTAATGATGACTTCAAAAATGGTTTCAAGTTCTGTTTTGTTATCTGCTTTTTTGATACTATCAACGACTTCTTCTGTCACCTCTGTCAGTTTCTGTGCCCCTTTTTTTATTAAATCTTCACAATCGTTTAAAAGATCATTCCCACTTTTTTGATATTTAGGATCAATTTTATAAGATTTTAAAATCTCCTCACTTAAAGAATTCAAATCCCCAAATTCTTTTACAGCTTCTTCCTCTGTTTTTCCATGTTTTACCTTTTCAGTAATAATATCCTCATATTCGTTTAATATATCTTGTTTTTCTTCCTGACTTAATACTTTTAATTTCTTTTCTAACTCTTTTAAAAATCTTTCTTTATTCACCTTTCTCACACTCCTTAATAAAGTTTATAACAGAAGAGGAAAAAATCTTCCATATTTTTAATTGTTCCTCTAATTTTTCCATACCTAAAGGTGTCATCTTATAATATTTTCTTGGTGGACCTTCCGTAGATTCAACCAAATAGGTATCAAAATATTTTTCATTAGTTAATCTTTTAAGTATAGGATAAACTGTTCCATCATTCACATCAACTACTTTAGATACCTCTTCTATAAGTTCATATCCATAGCGATCTTTCCTTTTTACACAAAGTAGAACAATTAATTCCAAAACTCCTTTTTTCATTTGTGTATGAATATGCCCTCACCTCTACTAATACTATATACCTACTATTATATATTGTCAAGTAGTGAATGATAAAAAATAGTGCAATATAAAAAATTTAGAGTTCTTCTAAATTTTTTACTAATAACAGTTTTAAATTCCTACAATCCAAGGGTTTCCTGAAGTACCATTCCCACCTATTAATGCAATATCGGACTTCAATATGACAATTGGTCGTACCTTATACTTACCTGAAGAAGGAAATACATTCACATAACCATCCTTCGGTTCTCCTCCATAAGTGGCAAAAACATCTACAAATGACCTGATGGTAGTATATCCACAACAGTCCTCTTTCGGCATACAAGCATATATGCACGAATAATATGTATAGCTAGGTCTTCTCCCTACAACTCGTACACTAAATGACCCTCCCTTTAGATGTTTAGAATATGATGCATCATCATAAACATCAAAACTATTTCTTGAAGCTAGATAATATGTTCCCCCGCCATCTATACCTCCAATGGCCTCCTCAACCAAATCAACATCAGCTCTGTGACCATAATCTTCATTTCCATTTTCTCCTACTGATTCTAAATGTTCTGCCACTGTTCCATTATAGCCCATATGTCTTGACCCTACTGTTATTCCTTCTGTTTCATAAGCTGCAGCTATTTTATTTAATGTACCTACATAATTTTTATACCCTGTTTCTCCTTTAAAATATATCCCTGAACTAACGGCAGTTGCAGATACTATCTCAATCGTTCCATCTGCATTTTTCTTTATTATTCTCCATAATTCTGCCTCTTTCGGAATTATATTTTGAGCCATATCATAACCAGTGTCAGAAGAAGCTACCACATATGAAGCTTTAGATGGTACATATTGAATATAGTCTCCTACACTAACAAAATTGGTTATAATTGTTGAATTTTTTTGACCAACTACTTTTTCACCATTCACCCAAGCAATTTTCCCCTTTGCAATATCATACTCTGTTGCATCCCCAGGTGTCTGACTAGCTAAAGTAGGACAAGTAGGTGCTTCATAAGTTCCTGTAACTTGTTTTCCCTTTACTAATGCTGTTCTTCCTTTTAATATTTGAGAAGCTGCTGCATTCCCATAATTTGCTTTATTATATAAATCATCTAATGCATTTTGTACGGTTACTTGATTATTTTTATTATAACTTACTCCATTCGATGGTGGATTACTACTCGCTGCATTTGTTCTTAATGTTGCTATAATCATACATAAGAGTACTACCTCAATTC
>CAPHZB010000009.1 GCA_948629335.1 uncultured Bacilli bacterium | reverse complement strand
TTTTTTAATCTATACAAATATTTAATTTATTTTAATAATGTTTTTACCATAAAATCCTTAAAATTCAACGTATATTTCGAGATAAAAGTATAAAATAAAGTGCAAATTTTATAAAAAATTTACCACTAAATATAGATTTGCACACTAAAATAACCAGTTTTCACCAAAATAAAATAACCACTTTTTCACCACTTTAATTTGTACAAGCTATAAGGGTTGCTTTAGAGTATAATAAAAAGAGAGCAAATTGTTCCCTCTTGTTTTGAAATAGTCTTATTCTAATGATCTGAAGTTATAGATAAAAAAAGACTAAAAAATAAATAATCCAACATTATAAAATATATTCTTATTTTGATAAAACATCTTTTTTTAGAATCTGACATACTTGATTAAAATGCCATACTATCTCGTTATATTCCAAATGAGAAACATTGATTCCTATTCCAAACTTTAGGTCCTTACTCTCTTTTATTCTTTTTAGCACCACTTCTTTTGTATCTCCAAAATGGTACATATCTTTTGTACAATCTTCAAATTCATAAACACTCAAACTTTCTTCATATTTGTTTATAAGAAGAGTTAAAATTTCACTTTTCACAAGTTCCTCCTTTGAAATATAAAACTCAAATTCGATAATCCCCATGTTAAAACAAATATCCCCTTTATTTTCAACAGTAATAACTGGCATATAATACTCCTGTTTTAAGTAGGTTCCATTTATATTTATATAATGATGATTATAAGAATTTAAAGTGGCTTCATAAGATAATTGATGCAGATATTCTAGACATTTTTCACAACGTATATAAATGTCGTTTAAAAATTGATGATATTCTAAATACTTTTCCATATTCCATCTTCCTTCTTTTTAGAATACTGGGATTTATACATATCCATAATATTTAAAAGATTTTGTGATAATCTTTCTCTCTCATATGAAAATACATCAAGTAAATCCGTCATATAATAACTCCCCCATTCAATCAAATCAATTGTTCTTTTTTCTCTTTCTTTTAATTGTTCAGGAAAATCTAAAAAACATCTTTCAATATATACTATTTCCTCTTTTTCGTCATAATTGCCAAACGAACTCTCTTCTCCATTAAATAAAGATAGTAAGTATGTCTTGTATGCAGAATACTTTCCATTTTCATCCTTTGAAAAAAGTTCTGTTTGATATCCTTCCTTTTTAAATAACTCCTTTAGTTTTTCCATATAACCTTCTAAATCCTGATTTTTTTAGTGAAAAACACCAAAATCCAGAAAAAACATAAGCATTTATAATCATCATTTTCAGTAATTCTTTTTCTTCATTCATAACCTTTTCCACAACCTTTGCATATACATTACATTTATTATATAGTGTTTTGTGTTGTCCTAAAACCCATCTCATAGAAAAAGCAGATGTTACTCTGCTTCTTTTGAATGATTACTAGATAAATAAGTTACTTTTTCTGCAATTAACTCTGTAATTTGTTTTCTTGAATCTTCTGTTTCAACACTACGTGATTGTAATCTTCCTTTTATTCCAATTAAATCACCTTTATGACAGTATTCAACAGCATTCTCTGCAATACCTTTCCAAAGTACACAGTTAATAAAATCAGTATCGTATTCCCCATCCACATTTTTATAACTTCTTGGAACTGCTAATGTAATATGAGTCATTTTACTCCCTGTTTCTGTTTCTTTTAACTCAGGGTCTCTTACTAATCTTCCAACCAAAACTGTTTGATTCAACATGGCGTCCCTCCTTTCAAGACTAATATATCCTTTTTTTCCTTATGTTTCAAATGACTATTTCTTTCTATTTGACAAAAGAAAAAAACAAAAATTTCATTTTGTTTCTTCCCTTTTTTTAAATCTGGTTCTCTATTTCTTCTAAAAATATTGTTTTAACAAATGATTAAGTTCTACTGCATATTCCATTGGAAGTTCTTCTCTAAATTTTCCAATAAACCCCATAATAATAAGTTCTTTGGCCTTTTCCTCACTAATACCCTTACTCATTAAATAAAAGAGTTTTTCACGACTGATTCTTGAAACTGTTGCTTCGTGATTTAAAACCGAGGTATCACTTGAACAAATATTGGTGGGAATTGTATCACTTTTTGATTCTTCATCTAAAAGAATGGTATCACATTTTACAGTAGCACTAGCATGATTAGCTTTCTCAGTTATTTTTACAAGTCCCCGATAAGTTGCATTTCCACCCTCGGTTGCAATACTTTTACTAATAATATTACTTGTTGTATAAGGGGCCAAATGAATCATCTTCGCCCCTGCATCTTGCACTTGATTCTTACTTGCGAAAGCAATACTAATACAATTTCCCTTTGCATAAGGTCCATTTAAAATACAAGCAGGATATTTCATATTGACTTTAGAACCAATATTTCCATCAATCCATTCCATAAGGCCCCCTTCTTCTACAATTGCTCTTTTTGTTACTAAATTATAAACATCACTTGACCAATTCTGGATTGTTGTATACCTACATTTCGCATTTTTTAATACATAAATTTCAACAACAGCTGCATGAAGAGAATCACTTGTATATGTAGGTGCTGTGCAACCTTCCATATAGTGAAGTTCTGATCCTTCATCTACAACAATAATGGTTCTTTCAAATTGTCCCATATTTTTTGTATTGATACGAAAATAGCTTTGCAATGGTCTATCAATTTTGGTATGAGGGGGGACATAAATAAAAGTTCCTCCACTCCATACAGCCCCATTTAAAGCTGTATATTTATTCTCATCATAAGAAACAAGATGATTAAAGTATTTTTGAAATAAATCTGGATATTTTTTTAAAGCTGTATCTGTATCACAGAAAATAACATTTTTCTTTTGTAATTCTTCCATCATATTATGATATACGACTTCACTTTCAAATTGAGCACCTACACCACCTAAGTATTTTTTTTCCGCCTCAATTAAACCAATTTTATCAAATGTATCACGAATATTTTCTTCAACATTCTGCCATGCTGATTCTTGTTGATCCGTTATTTTTTTATAATAAGTAAATAAATCAAAATCGATATCAAGTGGTGGTCCAAAATTTGGATCTTTCAATTCTTCAAATTTATGAAATGAGGAAATACGAAAAGTAGTCATCCAATCTGGTTCTTTTTTATAAGCAGAAATTTCTTTTATTTTGTCTTCTGTAAGTTTATTTTTAACAATTTTCATAGCATCACCTTCCTTATATAGTAAAGAAAAAGAGTAATACTCTTTTTTACTTAGCAGAACTTACTTTTTATATGCATGTTTTCGTTTATATTTTTGTTTTCCCCTTTCGAAAGAAGTAATATTTTCTTTCCCCTCATAAATTTCTACTGCCCTTCGTGCATTTTCAAACATTTCCTCCTGTTCCTTAAAGGATTCAAAAACGCAAGAAGTTACTCCATACACATAAGGAACACCTATTTCAGGCATAAAAGTAAAATTTTCATTCTCATCTACAAATAATATTTCATAAACCTTATTTGTTTTAATATCCAAAAAAACATCATCCATTAAAATACCGCTGATTATTTTCCCTTTTTCCTCCGGAATTAAATCAATAAATCCCCCACTATATGTAATTTTATCTTTAAAGGTTAATACGATTGCCATTTTTATTTCACTATGCATAATCTCCATTATTTTCTCACCTCTTGTATTACCTTCTCCATGCCCCACCAAGGAAGTAAAGCACATTTCTTACGACTTGGTTGTTTAGAAACATCATCATAAACAATAGCTTCTCCTAATATCGCTTCATTATATTCTTTTTCATCAATCATATTGGTAAACTCTTTCATAATTAATTCCACCTCTTCAATCTTTTTTCCAAGAAGTGTGTCAATCATAATCGAGGTTGAACTTGTACATATAGCACATGCTTCTCCATCAAAGCGAACATCTACGACTTTTCCTTGATCGACTTTAACCATTAAGTCAATTTCATCAATACAAGATTCATTATTTGTATTCACTTTAATATACCTATCATCCTGGATGAGTCCCTTATTTTTAGGATGTTCATAATGTTGTAATATAATTTCTCTTTTTAAATTTGGTTCCACAATATCACCTTATACTTATTTTAACAAATTTACCTCCTTTAGTAAATCACTTTATTTGCTAAAAAAAACAAAAAGAGACTATTTTGTCTCTACAATAAGTTTGATAGCAGTTCTTTCTTCGCCATCAATTACAATATCCGTAAAAGCAGGAATACAAACTAAGTTTTTTCCGCTTGGTGCGACAAAACCTCTCGCAATGGCAATGGCTTTAATTGCTTGATTGAGTGCCCCTGCTCCAATTGCCTGAATCTCTACCATATCCTTTTCTCTAAATAAATTGGCGAGTGCTCCTGCAACAGAATTTGGATTTGATTTCGCACCTACTTTAAGTGTTTCCATATTTTTTTCCTCCTTTATCTACAGTTAAATATATGAGGAAGAATGAAAAATATGAAACTTATTTCATGCAAAAAAGAATGCTTTCCACATTCCTTTTATTTACTTTCACTTTTTTCTAGCTTATTTAGTACTTCTTTTGTAACCTCAATTGCTTTTTCTCGAATAGAAGATGCAGCACTTTCTAAAATTGGTGTTCCTTTTTCAATTGCATATTCAACAAGTTCCTCTGCTTTTCTTTCAATATCTTTTGCTTTTTGTTTTGCAATTTTCAATACTTTTTCCTTATCTAAATCTTCTAATTCCTTTTTGATCTCTGTAATTTTATTTTCAATGTTTTCCTTTACTTCTTGCTTATCCATGTTTTTTACTTTTTCTAACATTTCATCAAATTTTTCTTTTAACTCGCGTCTTGTATCACTTCCTTTTTTAGGTGCGAACAAAACCCCTAGTCCTGCTCCAATAGCAACACCCGCCAATAATTTTCCAAATCCATTTTTCTTACTCATCTTTTTTCTCCTCTTTCTTTCTTTTTTTACGAGTAAATAGGTTCATTATTCCACTTGAAAAAATAGTACCTAATTTCTCAGTCACAGATGTCATCACTTCTGTAGTATAATCAATTATTTCAAAAATGCCATTCAATTTTTGTGATTTTGCTTCTAAGTCGTCCATGATTGCATCTACCTTTTTTAAAGTTTTTATTCCTTTTACTGTAAAAATAATTAGTGCAATTAAAAGGACTATTGCTAATACATAGATGATGATTTGAAGTACAGAATTTACACAATCAACATACATTATGACTCATCCCTCTTTTCATACATAGAATCAATTAAATCAAATAAATCGCCATTATCTAAATCCTGTGGTTTATCATCATTTGAAATTGAACTATTCATCTCATTAAATAATTCTTCTTTTTTAGTATTTTCTACTTGTCTAGGATTATTCTCTACTGGCTCCTTTTTTACTGTATTTTGTTTGATATAAGCATCGATTTCATCTATTTTCTGTTTTTGTAATTCAAGTTCAACTGTTAAATCAGCCACTTCTTCATTTTGTTCAAATAATCCACTATTTCTTTTCGAACGACTTAAATCAGCATCTTCTAATTCTTTAAAAATATCAATTTCACTTTCTGGTACTTCTACCTCTTTTTCTTTAAAAAATTCCCGATTATTAGAAACAAGTGTACTTTCTAAGTCATCTTCTAACGTTCCAAAGGCTTTTTTACGAACATCATCAATGCTTAGAGGTTGACTTTTTTGATAATTTCTTACTACTTTTTCCTTACCTGCTCCAATATCTTCTTTTTTATAATTCTTATCTAATACGCCATATACAGGCGAAATAATTGGAGAAGGCTTAAAATTGCGTTTTTCTTCTACCATTTTTGCTGCCTTATAAGGCTCTACTTTTGGAGGCTCTTCTTTTTTTATCTCTACTTTCTTAGGAACTTCTTTCTTTGGTAAATCGGCAAAATCTTCATCATCAAAGTAAACTGGAAATTTGAATTTTTCTTCTCGATTTAGAGCATTACTATCTGCAATTATCTCTGTTTTTAGTGCAGCCTCTCGTGTTATTTGTGGTGACTCAACTGGTGTAGGACTCACCACCTCTTTTGGAGTCTCCCTTCTAGGCGGAGCAATTTCCACATGTTTTACTTCTTTTTTAATTGGCACTTCTTCTTCGTATTCTTCTGTAAACAGATTTTTTACTTTATCTAATATTCCCATGTTTTCACCTCATTTAATTTTCTACATTATATTGAACAAAATTATCATTAGTTGTCGTTTCATCCTTTTTAAATATATCGTATTTTTCTTCCTTGTTCGTAAAGTATTCCTCGTTCAGCATCAATTCAATGACATTATCATTAAATTTGATTGTCGACAAAATATAAGAAGCATTTAGTACAACAGTTTCAATATCTTTTTTCTTAACCTTTGCTTCTATTTTAGCATAATTATAGAAAAATTCTATCGAATAATGGTCCTCTTCTTGATTTATTTCAAGATAGCCTTCTTTATCTCCCTCTATTTTTTTAGAATAATAACAATCTTCTTTTTCCTCATAAGAAACTTCTTTCTTATAGAAATAACTAACAGCATCAATATATAAATAATAATAAACACCATTCGAATATAGTTTATCATTTAAGGAATTTGTATCAATATAACTTACTCCTCTAGGTATATAGTATTTGTACCCTTTCCCAATCCGATTATACAGTGTGTTATCTTTTGATAAGACAACGTTTATTATATTATCAATGCTTCCTGTATCTATTCGAACAACTGTACATCCTGTTGTGAACAAAAAAATAAATAACAGAGTCGCTAACTTTTTCATAAACCACCACTCTCAGTTATGATTATATCAGAAATAGAATGCTTTCGAAACTCTTTTTTTTAAATTTCTGGTTTCTTGTGTATAGAAGTTGTCTACTTTGATACTTTAATCCAATAAATTGGGTAACCTAATGAAGAAAATTTCATCTCATATTCGGTTTCAACAATATCTGTTTCATCTTCATGTAAATTTAGAGAAACTTCTTCGATATGGTATCCATACTCTGTAAAACTGATAATAGAGAATGCGAATAAAGCTCGATTATCTGTTTTCATGATAATATTCTTTTTCTCTTTAAAGAGATTATCGTATTTTTGTAAAAAATTGCTACTAGAAAGTCGCCTTTTTGTATGGCGTACTTTAGGCCATGGGTCAGAAAAATTTAAGTAAATGGTATCAATTTCTTTTGAGAAAACAGTTTCAATGTAAGTAGCGTCCATAAGAATAAATCTTAAATTTGGAATCTGCATTTGTTCTACTTTGCGAGTTGCCTTTACTAAAACACTATCATATTTTTCAATTCCAATAAAATTTATATTTGGATACTTTAATGCCATTTGAATAATAAAGTTTCCTTTTCCCATTCCAATTTCAATATGAATAGGATTTTCATTTTCAAAAACAGTTTCGAATTTTCCTCTATATCTTTGATAATCTTCAATTACATATTTTGAATTTCGCACTTCTTCTTCAGCACCTTTTATATGTTTTAATCGCATAAATATTCGTAGTAGCACCAATGAAAAGCATTCTTTTTAATTTGCTATATTGGTCCTACTTAATCCCTTCTATTTTATTTTTTGTCAAATTTTATTTTCCAAGAAATATTATACCACGTCTTCGGTATCAAAAAAAAGAGCTTTTTACTCTTTCATTTTATTGTTCATCATTTTAGTGCCACAAAGAAAATTTTTTGGTAATTGGATTTAATACTTCTTTTTCTCCAAAGGCAACAATACAAAAATAGTTCATCGCTTCTTCGCTTGTCTCTTTTGTTTTTTCTAATTGTTCTTTATAAGTATCTCCTGTCATTGTTTCCGTGAAATCCGTAAAAGGAATGTCATTTTCAATAAATTGATTTCGTGCCTTTTTAATATCCTTATTGCTTCCTCTAAGTACAATCAAAGATAACCCAGAAATACTCTTATGTACACTTTCATCTTTATCTATAAAATGGATAAAACTCATTTTTTCTTTTCATTCGGCATCTGATGAAGAGGCAAGTCCTAAAGAACAATGCGCAATAGCATTTAAAGCTTTTCCCATCTCTACTTCCTTATTTACAATTGCAACAAATTTATATGTATCATTATATACCATCCTTCTAATCCTCCTTACACTAAGTATAGAATAATTATTTTAGTATAGCAACTTCCTATTTTCCTTTTTATATTTCAAATCGTAACCTTTATTAGAAAGTGATTATTAAAACCTCCTATATTTTTTGGCAATGCACTCATATGTTTTTATGCCATCCATCGCAGCAGAAGTAATTCCTCCAGCATAGCCTGCTCCTTCACCACTTGGATAAATTCCTTCTATATTTGCTTCTCCTACCTCATTTCGTAAAATGCGTACAGGGGAACTTGTTCTTGATTCAACGGCCGCTAAAAGAACATTATCTTTATTAAAACCTTCTATTTTCCTTCCAAAATTTTCTATTCCTTCTATTAACGCATGAGAAATAAATTCTGGAAAAAGTTCTTTTAAATTTGCAAAATGGACCTTTCCTTTAAACTGGGCACATGTAATTTCTTGTTTATCAAGCCTATTTTCTTTAAAATCTTTAAAACATTGTACAGGGATTTTTCCTTCTCCTAGTTCATACGCTTTTTTTTCTAATTTTCTTTGAAAGGCAATACCATCAAGAGGATGGGTACCAAAATCAGTCGGGCTTACCGTTACAACTATAGCAGAATTCGCGACAGTGCTATCTCTTCTAGCATTACTCATTCCATTGATTGCTAGATGCCCTATCTCTGA
This sequence comes from uncultured Bacilli bacterium, assembly GCA_948629335.1. Lineage (GTDB taxonomy): Bacteria > Bacillota_I > Bacilli_A > RF39 > UBA660 > CATOJL01. The sequence goes on along the minus strand of CAPHZB010000009.1, from coordinate 25,446 downwards.
TGCAGCATTTACCACATAGCCTCCTGGACACATACAGAAAGTATAAACGCCTCTTCCATTTGTTGCATGATAAGTTAGTTTATAACTCGCTTCTTTGATAGTTTTATGCTTTTTTACACCATACTGACTTTTGTTTATTTCTTCTTGCGCATGTTGAATGCGTACTCCCACCGCAAAAGGTTTGGCTTCCATACTCAAGTTTTTTTCATATAGCATCTTGAAAGTATCCCTGCTACTATGCCCAATCGCTAAAACTAAAACATTGGTCTTAATTTCCTCTTTTCCATTCACAACAATACCCTCGACTTTATTGTTTTTAATTAAGATATCTGTAAGACACGTATTATAACGAATCTCTCCTCCAAAGGATAGAATTTCTTTTCGTATATTTTGTAAAATAGAAAACAGTTTATCAGTTCCAATATGAGGTTTATTTTGAATAAGGATTTCCTTTGAAGCTCCATTTTTTACGAAAACTTCAAAAACGAATTTCATGCGATTTTCTTTATCTTTAATAAGTGTATTTAGTTTTCCATCGGAGAAAGTTCCAGCTCCTCCTTCTCCAAATTGAACATTGCTACTTGGATTTAATATACCTGTTTTCCAAAATTGTTCTACATCTTTTTTCCTTTCTTCAACGCATTTTCCTCTTTCAATTAAAATCGGCTTATAGCCCTCGCTTGCAAGCATGTAAGTTGCAAATAATCCCGCTGGCCCTGCTCCTACAATAACGGGTCTATTTTTTAAATCGAGTGTTCCCGTTGGACAAAAGGAATATTCTTCTTTAGGTGTTTTCAGGATATCTCTACATTTATTTTTCTTTAAAAATTGTTCTTCTTCTTTTAGAGAAACATCGATTTCATAAATAAAATAAAGATTTGGTTTTTCCCTTGCATCAATGGACTCTTTATGAATTTGGTACGATACAATTTGTTCTTCTTTTATTTTTAATTTGTGCACTAAAGCAGTTTTAATATTTTGTTCTGTACTTTCATCTACATTTACAACAACTTGTCTTACTCTAATCATTTAAAATACCTCTTCCTGCTAATAAACCACTCATCCATGCAAAACCTAAATTGTAACCTCCACAATCTCCATTCATATCTAAAAGCTCCCCAATGATGTATAAATCTTTTACTTTTTTTGATTCCATCGTATGAATATCAATTTCATTTAAATCCACTCCACCTAAACAAATCTGTGCCTCTTTATACGAATTATAACCTATAATTTCTAAAGAAAAGGAAACTAGACTTTGTAAAAATACTTCCATTTTTTCTTTAGGACAAATAGATAAAATCATATTGGATGGAATACCTACCTGTTTCAAAAGAAGATTGGTTAGTTTATAATCTAAAATGGTATCGAATAATTCACTAATTGTTCGATGAGGTAAATCGATATTTCTTTTTTCTAAAAATACTTTTGCTTCTTGTACAGTTTGAATTTGTAGGACCTGTAAAAAATTTATTTTTATTTCTACCTTCTTCTTTTCAAGTTCTGGCACTAAGATATTACTTAATACCATTGTACAAATTCCACTGATTCCATAATCGGTAAGTTGTATTTCTCCTATCACTTCTTTTATAAAATGATTTTCAATAAATAAAGACAATTTTACTTCGGTTCGAATTCCTGCCCATTCTTTAAAGAAGTTTCCTTTTCCCTTTAACTGCACAAGTCCCGGATAAATAGGTACGATTGTATGTCCTAATTTTTTTAAAGAAGTTAAAATACATACTGGCTCCTCTGTATTATAATAAGCCTTAGACCCAGTTGCTAATACAAGATATTCTGATTCTATTTGTCCCTTATCTGTTTTTAAAATAAAATGGTTTTTCTTTATTATTTCTGTTACAGTTGTATCATAAAAAATAGGAATTTGTAAACGATGTAATTCTGTAAGTAAACTGTTTTGAATACTGATTGCTTTTAAAGAAGCTGGATAATAGTATCCATTTCTTATTTTTGGGACAATCCCCAAACTTGCTAAATATTCCTTTGTCATTTTTACGTTTTCTTCTGTAACGAGATTCGAAATAACTTCTTTACTTGTTCCTACAAAATGATTGGGTGTAAATTCTTCATTAAAATAATTACACTTCCCCGCTCCTGTTACAAGGATTTTCTTTCCTACTTGCTTATTTTTCTCTATGACCGTAACATCAATTCCTCTTCGCTTCAAAAGAATTGCTGCGGTTAATCCAGAAGCTCCTCCTCCAACAATCACTACTTGTTTCATACAGTCACCCCTATCATTATACAACAAAAAAGACAATTTGAAAAATAAGTACTTTATTTTTTACAGTCTTTTATTGTTGTATCTAGATTCCCTTTTTAAAATATTTCTTTTCTGTTTCCTTCTCAGAAAATGATGAAATATCATTAAAAATAATTTCAGTATGTAAAAGACGACTATATAAAGTAATATCAAAATAAGATTGCTTTTTTTCTAATGTTGCTTGTATTTGATTAAACACTTTTAATTTTTCCTTATCTTCCTTGTATTCTATCCTTTTTTGTTTTACTATACGTTGTGCCTCTTTTTTTGAATTTCTATGAAGATAAGCAAGGAGTAAAACATCTTTTTCAAATGGCTCTATCTTTAAACTTCCCAATTTATCCACATCAAATGTACCTTGATAAATAAAACCTAATTGTTGTGCTAATACACATCTTTCCATTCCTAAGATATTTGGTTTTTTTGAATAAAACTTTTTCTTGTCTTTAAAGGAATAATAGTCTATTGCTTCTTTTCTTTCTTTATCTCTTTTTGAAGTACTCAAGAAAAAGAGATATGCATAAAAATGCTTTTCATCTATCTTTATGGCTTCTTCATCTAGGTATGTTTCTGCTTTTTCTAATAAGATAGGATTTTTCTCCCCATCAAAGATGTACCAATGGCAAAGAATGGAAATTAGTTGTGTTTTTATAATTGTATACTCTTTATATTCACTATGCATTATTTTTTGATAAGCTTCTTCATATCGATGCAATTTTGATAAAATGTAAACTTCCTCTAGTAGGATTTTTAACTCTTCCCGGTTTGGGCTCTCCTCGCATAATTTTAAAGCTTTTTCTAACTGATTATTCTTTCTTAATAAGTGTATTTTTAAAGTAATTACCTGTTTATCTTCTTTCAAACAACTCATGTCAATACATTCTAAAGCTTCGTTTATTCCAATTGTTTTAGAAATAGCTCTTACATAATAAGCAAATATTTTGGGGTCACCTTGCTCCTTCAACCTCTCATAAATTGAAAAAATAGTCACATAGTCTTCTTTTAAATAAAGGTATTTTAAATACTCTCCTTGTACATGTAAATCGTTTTCATATTTTGAATTCGTACATATTTGGATGAGTTCTTCTACTCTTTTTTGTTCTAATAAGATTTTAGGATATAGAAAAAAGAACTCCTTGTCATTTAAGTATGGACTATTTAAAACCATTTCCTCTGCTTTCTTTAAATTTCCCTTATAAATTTCTTCATTAATCATTTTTCTCTCTTTTTCTATTTTTTCTAGGTTATTGTTTTTCTCTTCATTTCTACTCTTGCTTATGTATAACATACATATCCCCCTCGTATAATATGTTCTATTGTACCACACTAAATCTATTTTTCATAGAAAAAGATGAACTCTCATTTCATCTTTTAACTTTATAACAAAATTTAACTCCATTTTTAAAAGTTTCTAGAAGAACCTCCTCCACCTGATGACCCGCCACCTCCATGAGACCCACCAGAACTTCCAAAGGAAGAGCTACCTCCTTTGATGGAAAATCCAACTACATGTTTTTTACTTCTACCTGATGCAAAAGCAATTCCATTTATGCCTATCAAAATGCCTACAAAGCATAAATACGAATAGAAAGATATGTGTAGGTCAGTGGCAAATAAGGTTCTAAGATAAAACCAGTAAAAAAGAAAGACACCAGATATATAAATAAACGTAAATAATTTAAAGTGTTGTTTTTTTAGTATTTTATCTCTTTCTAGTTGTTTTGTAAGAAAACCTAGTAAAAAAGAAATCATGGGCAAACCAAAAATAGAAAACATAACAACAGACCCATTCCCCTCTTCCGACTCTACCTCTATTGGATCTATATTCATATTTATATCTACACCATAGTAATTTACAATTTCATCTAATATTTTTTTAAAGCCATTTTGTATTCCTTCATCCCATTTATTCTGTTTTAAATAAGGAATAATATATTCATCTTGAATTCTTCCTGTTTTTGCATCGGGAAGTATTCCTTCTAATCCATAGCCAACTTCCACTCGAAACTGCCTTTCTTCTAGCGTTAATAAAAGAAGTATTCCATTATTCTTCTGTTTACTACCTATTCCAAAATTTCGAAACAATTCTGTTGCGTATTCTTCTAAAGAATTTCCTTCTAAATTCAGAACTGTAACCACGACAATTTGGCTTCCTGTTTTTTGATATAAGCGTTCATTTGCTTTTTGAATATACTCTTTCGTACTTTCACTAAGTAAATTTGCATAATCATTTACATAAAAAGAAGTAGTAGGTTGTACTAAGGCAAATATTTTGTTTTGAAATAAGAAAAGACAAATCAAGAAAAGAAGTGTTTTGAAAATTCCCTTTCTCTTACTCGAAACTAACACTTGGAACCTTCGTACTGGAAGCTTCTGCTTCATAATAATTTTCTTTTTCAAATCCAAATAAAGAAGCAAAAATCATATTTGGAAATTTTTTGATAGTTGTATTGTATTGATTGACTGCCATATTATAATCTCTTCTTGCAACGGAAATACGATTTTCTGTTCCAGCAAGTTCGTCTGATAATTGTATAAAATTAGAAGAAGATTTTAATTCAGGATAATTTTCAACAACAACCATTAAAGCTTGTAACGAATGTGTTAATTCTTCATTTGCATCTAGTTTTTCAGAAACCGTATTCGCATTCACCAAATTTTTTCTAGCTTCCGTTACTTGATTAATGATTTCACTTTCATGATTCATATATCCTTTTACAGTACTTACTAAATTTGGAATCAAATCGGCTCTTCTTTGCAACATAACATCTAAATCGGATAAAGTATTTTCTATAGTTTCTTTTTTAGATACCATATTATTATAACTACTTGCTAATATTCCCCCTATAACTAGAAAAATAGCAATAATACCAATTAAAACTATACTTGTTTTTTTCATTATTCTCACCTCTTTATTAATATTTAATACAGTATAAAACAGACGTGTTTGTTGGCCTCGTTGTCCCACCAACTGTCCTATTTGATGCGGAAAAGGTACCCGCAGATACACTTATAGTTGGACTAGTTGTTGTTGCACTTGTTTTTGCAAAATCATAATTGTATGGTCTATTCGTATTTCCAATATCACTTTCAGCCTGAAAATACTTATTGTTTTGATCTACCTGAAATCCAATACTTGGTACAAAAGTTGCGCTTTGATGTATACCTATAGCAGAACCACTTCCTGAAGAAGAATGGCTATTTGTTCCCGTTCCCCTCAAAAATTCTCCCCTCAAATCGGGTACAGCAAAAGTAGTAATTCCATCCCCTCCATAATAATTATACTTACCAAATCCGTCTTTAAACTGTTCTGCTAATGTTGGATATTCACTAATATTATAAATAGTTCCATCACAAGACAAATACCCATCTGGTGGGGTTACTGAACCCATATAAGATATAACTGTTCCAACAGGCGTTGTATCTTTCTTTGTTCCAATCTCTCCTGTTTCTTCATCAATTTCGCATCCCTGTTTTTGAACGATTACTTTTGATTCTGTTATGCTCTTACATGCACAATACTTACTACTACATATAGCTATGGATGTATCTCCATTCGCATTGATTTGTAGCTTTCCTATCTTAGGCATAGAACCTTTAAATGCTAGAGCTTCTTCTTTATTTTTTACATTTACAAATTTACCACCTACAATTTCAAAGTTGATTTTCTCATAACTTTCTGCACTACTTTCAGGTAATACATGATCTATATAAAAAACATTTCCTGCTTCTATAATTCCATAAGCGGAGTCTTCTAAGGCACCTTTTTCTGCTCGATTAATAATGGATATAATAGATGCTGTTGCAATTAAAGCAATGACTGCTAGTATCACAATTACAGCAAGTAATTCAATTAACGTAAATCCATTTTTCCTTTTTTTCATATCTACACTCCCCATATTCTACTTTTATATTATCTCTTTTCCTTCCTAGATTTGTCAACCCTCTCACTTTAAAATTTTGATAAAAGACTCTGTTCCTCCATAAAATGTTGCTTCATCAAAAACACCTAGTCATATAGACTAGGTATTTTTTGTATTATACGAAACTCGGCTACATTAATACAAGAAAAAGTGTTTTTCTCTTAAAGACGAGGCTATTTACTCAACAACAATATTGACAAGTTTCTTTGGAATCACAATTTCTTTTACGATTGTCTTTCCTTCAATAAAAACTTTTACATTATCAATTTGTTTTGCTTTTTCTTTCATTTCTTCTTCAGTTGTTTCTGCACTTATTTCTATCTTTCCTCTTACTTTTCCATTCACTTGTACAACCATCGTAAATGTATCTTCCACCATTTTAGATTCATCATAACTAGGCCATGCCATAGCAGAAATTTCAGATTCAAGTTTTAAAATCTCAGCAAGTTCTTCTGTCATATGTGGTGCGAAAGGATTAAGTAATTGAAGTAAAACTTTGTAGTCTTCTCTACGAATACTTTCCTGTTTTTCATATTCATTTAATAAAATCATTAAAGCAGATACAGCTGTATTATAGTCTAATGCTTCTATATCCTCAGTTACTTTTTTTATTGTTTTATGAATAATTGTTTCTAAAGATGGAGTCATACCCGTAGAATCATTTACTTTTTCTTGTAAGTTCCAAACACGATTTAAAAATTTAAAGCATCCTTTAAGTCCAAACTCACTCCATGCAGCATCCTTAGAATAGTCTCCAATAAACATTTCGTAAGTACGAAGTGCATCGGCTCCATATTCATGTATCATATCGTTTGGATTGACTACATTTCCTTTACTTTTACTCATTTTCTCTCCATTTGGACCTAAAATCATACCATGACTAATTCGTTTTAAGAAAGGTTCGCTATAAGGAACAAGTCCTTGTTCATGTAAGAAAATATTCCAAAAGCGTGCATAAAGTAAGTGTCTTGTTGCATGTTCCATACCACCATCATATAAATCTACTTGTCCAAAATAGTCAAGGGATTCTTTACTAGCAATTTCATTTTCATTATGTGGATCCATATAACGTAGCCAATACCAAGAAGAGCCTGCCCAGTTAGGCATCGTGTCTGTTTCTCTTTTTGCATCCATTCCACAAATTGGACATTTTACATTTACCCATTCTTCAATATTCGCAAGTGGACTTTCTCCCGTTTCTGTTGGCTCATAAGCGCTAACATCTGGTAAAACAACAGGTAAATCTTCTTCTTTAACAGGAACCCAACCACATTTTGGACAAGAAATCATTGGAATTGGCTCTCCCCAGAATCTTTGTCTTGAGAAAATCCAATCTTGTAATTTGTAATTTACTGTTTTCTTTCCAATATTGTTTTCCTCTAAATACGTTATCATTTTATGGATAGCTTCTTCTTTTCCAAGACCATTTAAAATACCAGAATTGATATGTACACCATCTCCAATATAGGCTTCCTCTTCTACATTTCCACCCTCAATAACAGGAATAAGATCAATACCAAATTTTTTCGCAAATGCGAAATCTCTCTCATCATGAGCAGGAACTGCCATAATTGCTCCTGTACCATAATTAATAAGAACATAGTCGCTTACCCAAATTGGAATTTCTTTATTTGTGATAGGATTGATAGCTGTTAACCCAGAAATTTTTACACCTGTTTTTTCTTTCGTATTATCTGTTCTTTCAATCTCACTTTTACGGCGTGCATTTTCTTGGTATTCTTTTATTTCTTCTATGTTTTCTATCTTATCTTTATATTTTTCTAGATAAGGATGTTCTGGAGAGATAACCATAAATGTAACTCCATATAAAGTATCACACCTAGTTGTAAAAACTTCTAGTTTGTCTTCTAGATTCTTTAACGGAAATTCTACTGTTGCCCCTATACTTTTTCCAATCCAATTAATTTGTGCGGTTTTTACTTTATCTAAAAACTCTGTATCGTTTAATCCATCAATCAATTTATCAGCATAGCTACTCATCTTAAGAACCCATTGATTTTTAAGTTTTTTCGTTGTTGATGAACCACATCTTTCACAAACACCCCCCGCGGCGTCTTCATTAGAAAGACCTGTTTTACAGTTTGGACACCAGTTAATTTCTTTTTCTGCTTTATAAGCTAGACCTGCTTTATAAAATTGTAAAAACTGCCACTGCGTTAGTTTATAATATTCTGGATCTGTTGTTGCGAATTCGCGAGACCAATCAATTGCAAGACCCAATGACTTCATTTGCCCCTTAAATACTTTTATATTTTCTTGTACAGCCTCTTTTGGATGAATATGATTTTTAATTGCATACTGCTCAGCTGGAGAACCAAAGGCATCCCAACCCATTGGAAATAATACATTATATCCTCTTGCTCTTCTGAAACGTGCTTGTACATCCGAAGCCGTATATACACGTGCATGTCCTACATGTAGTCCTACCCCTGATGGATAAGGAAACTCAACAAGCATATAAAATTTTTCTTTTGTCTTATCTACTCCTATTTTAAAGGTTTCTTTTTTTTCCCATCTTTTTTGCCATTTTTTTTCAATTTCACTAAATTTATACATTTTTATCACCTTTCCTTTTTAAAATTTTACCGAGTACATGGTATAGAATAAATAAGAGGAGGAGCATGGAAAAAGCTGCAACTACAATACTAAGAATTCCTTTTATGTTTGATAGGATATAGAGTGTGGTTGCTAAAATAAAGGAATTGACACATGTTACCATACTAGCAAGCATCTTTGTATTTATCTTATCCACGTCAATTTTATATACATTGACTAAATATAAAACGTAACAACTTTTTTTAAATGATTCTCTTGCTTTTTTTCTAGAAACAACAAACAGTAAATAGATTATGTAAATTCCTAAAAATACAAGTAAATATGCTCCAATTCCCATAAAACCTCCAAAAAAAAGTACTACAAATTTAAGGACGAGTAAACCCCGCGGTACCACCTTAATTCATAATACAATTATGCTCTTCTCTTGATAACGGAATACCCGTTCAAACTAAAGAGATAAGTTCAAAAGAATATCTTAAAAGTTTTCACCAACCACTTTTTCTCTAAATAAAATACAACTTTTTACTGCTTCTCTTTTTCGTTTGATAAATATAAATTAATTATAACGTATTTTCCTTCCTAGTTCAACCATTTTTGACTGAAAAATAATTCTTTAAACATATGAAAAATACATCCATTTGTATTTTCATAATGTAACCAAGGAAAAAAGAGAAATATCTCCTCTTTCTATTTTAAATATATTTTCTATGTTAATACTTAATACAGTACAAAACAGATGTATTGGTAGGTCTTGTTGTTCCACCGACTGTATTTTGTCTTGAATTAGAATTTCCTGTGTTTATATCCCTAAATCTTCCAGTATTCGATATCACTGTATCCCATGTGTGTGTCTGATTGGTTTTATTTGCATTAGATGTCGCAACTGCATATACACTACTCCCACTATCATAATAATATATATATGGCAAATAGGTAGCATTTTGGTGTATGCCTACTGCTGCACCATTTCCTGAATCTGCATGTCCATTTGTCCCCGTTCCTCGTAAGAACTCTCCTCTTAAATCTGGAACTGCAAAAGTTGTTGTTCCATTTCCACCATAATAATTATAGCTACCTAGTCCTTCCTTAATTTTCTCTGCTAATTTCGGATACTCACTGATATTATAAATAGTTCCATCACAAGTTAGGTAACCATCAGGTGGAGTTGTAGAAACCATATAAGATATGACTGTTCCAACAGGAGTTGTATCTTTCTTTGTTCCAATCTCTCCTGTTTCCTCATCAATTTCACAATCCTCTTTTTGGACGGTCACTCTTGTTTCAGATACAGTTTTACATGCACAATATTTATTACTACATATAGCTATTGCTGTATCCCCATTTGCATTGATTTGTAACTTTCCCGTTTTTGGCATAGAACCTTTGAATGCTAGAGCCTCTTCTTTATTTTTTACATTTACGAATTTACCACCTATGATTTCAAAATTGATTCTCTCAGAACTTTCTTCACTACCTCCAGGTAGTACATGATCAATATAAAAAACATTTCCTGCCTCTATAATTCCATAAGCAGAGTCTTCTAATGCGCCTTTTTCTGCCCGATTAATAATGGATATAATAGATGCGGTTGCAATTAAAGCAATAACTGCTAGTATCACAATTACAGCAAGTAATTCAATTAACGTAAATCCAGTCTTTCTTCTTTCCATCTTTCTAAACTCCTACTTTCTACTTCCATTTTACCATCAAAATTCCTTTTGTCAATGTAAAAAAAAAGTCGTACGCCTATACGTGCAAAAACAAAATAAATTTAGTTGTTATTTCTTTATTAATATCTTAAATTATATAGAGACTAATGATAACTTTCTTGCATAAGGTATTTTAAAATTATAAGTAATTTTGATATTTCCTAATTCTTTTTGAAAGATACATTTCTTATAGAGCTAATAATAGGATAAAAATAAATTTTTTATAATTATGAAACATAAATATGTTACAATATAATATGTTGTTTAAGAAAGGATAAAAATATATGCAAAAAAAATATAAAAATAAAATGAAATATGTTTCATTAGAGTATAATGCACCTTATTCTATAGGATACACTATAGATAAGAAAAATGCTGTTCTATTAAAAGCGAATAAACCGCTACTTTATATAAAAAATCCTGATTTCGTTATACAAGTAGAGAAAAATGAATTTGTCTTTACAACTGAAAATTGTGACAAGAGTGTAGACAAAAAAAGCCGAAATGTTACATTTCAACATATCACACTAGAAAAAGGATACCCAGAAGTCCTTTATGAACAGGTAAGAAATATAGATAATCTTTATAATTTTCCTTTAAAAAGAATAGGAACAAGATTCTTAATTCCGTCTGATGATACACAAAAAAGTGATTTTATCTATGATGCAGAAAAGAAGTATGACATCCACTCATTACTTGGCATGGAAGAAATAGTAAAATTTGAAAAGGTGATCATAGAAGGTACACCCTATTTTCAAATCATAGATCAGGTGTTTATTGGAGAAGACGCATTTGGAAATACAGAATATGAAACTTTAATTGCCTTATTAAGAAAAGAGGAGAATTTTCCTACTGTTATATTCAGCCACTCAAAAAATATATTGATTCCATTACAAACAAAAGACGATTATGAAAATATATACCATTACATAGAAGATAGAAAAACAGAATATAACACAAAGGTGCAGGTTCAAAAAATTAAGCAAAGAGAAGGCATAAGGCTCCTTTTAAATCATAAAGATTAAAGAACAAAGAATCATCTCTTGGGTTCTTTTTATTTGTATTTTCTACTACTCTTGTTATATTTCCTATTAACTTTATATTGTAAAATTCCTCTTATACATAATAATTTATTTCTTCCCTAAGCATTCTTAAATAATCTAATTTACTTCTTAAATCCTCACTTCTACCAAACCTGCCATTTTCTGATGTTCCCTTCATTTAAATAAATTCCATCCCTACTAATATCTATTGCTTGAAGCAATGAAATCAATCAAATTAATTTATTATCCACCCTATCATTCAAAATATAATCCCAAAACGACTATGGGTGAGATTAGAAAATATATGGAATGGATTTCTATTAGAAAAAATGGATATTTGTTTAAAATTTATAAGAGAAAGGTATCAAATTAGTGGCAAAGTTAGAAAATACAAAAATGAATGAAATGTACAAAATTATAAATGAAGAAGCTTGAAGGCAAACATCATAGAAAAGAAGGTATTAAAAAATGGAGTATGACTATTACCCCCTAATTGTAACTCATAAACTAAAATTTTCCAATTCAGAATTCTTTGTGAAACAAGGCAGAAATATTTACTTATAGTCCAATGAATAGTATAATGAATATAGAGATATGTATGAACTGTTAAGCGTTCCTCATGAAAGTGAGGTGATGTCTATGTGGAAAGGGATTCATGGAATATTTAGTAATATTAATTATTCTAATTTTGCTTCTAGATCTAAAACCAAAAAACAAAGACTAAAAAAGAAAACGCTTGGCAACTAAGTCAATAGCGTTTTCTTTATCAATTAGATAGAGACAACGCTTAACCTACCAAAGTTCTACGTATCTCTTTTTTATTGTATGGAACTTCTTCCATCTGTATACATTATACTAAATTCTTTTGTTTTATGCAAGTTTCCGATTGGAAAATTTTTTGTTTAGGAAAATTCTAGTTTATAATAAAAACATTTATTTTTAGAAGATGCCTATAAAAGATTAATTAACTAAAATGAGTTATATTTAATTACTTATTTTAGTTCTTTTAACATTTGCTGCTTCAAGACATCTATATCAGTAAAAAATAAATTTATTCCCCTTTTCTTTAATTCTAACATATTTTTAAATAAACTTATTTCATTTTGTAGATTAGTTGGAATCTTTAAAGGAACACCATCTACCGTATGCACATAATCGATATACTTTTCTAATGTTAGAAATGCATTTTGAAGTAATATTGCAGTATCTTCATCCGCAATTTTTCTAACTATGATTGTATTACAAAAAACATATTTTTCTATTTTTTTATCAATCATTCTTTGCTTTTTATCTACTTTAGAACTTATAGGAATAAACCATAATATTCCCTTATCTTTGATAGTAAAATAAGTTGTTCTCTTCTTTCTTTTTTCATGATTTTACATTAGGTTTTCATCATTTACAACATTGAAATATTCATCTTTTATAACTTTCGTTTTGTTGTTAAAAACCTCAGTTAGACCATTACTATAATCATAGATAACGGCATTTTCAACTGTCTCAATATCACCTTTGATAAGATTAATAAAACTATCTAATTCTAAGACATTCAATAATTTTAATTTTTCAACTATTTAATTGTTTTTTCTATATTTTGGGTATAAGCCCTATTCGCCTCCCCATATAATCGATACCCTATTTATTCCTTCTTAAAAAGTAGAAAAAACAAATTGCTAAAACATAGCCAATACTATCAATCAAAACATCTGTTATTTTTCCTGCTCTACCTACTAAAAAGAGTTGATGAAACTCATCTAAGAGTGCAAATAAAAGACAAAGTAGAAGACTTATTATAGTTGTTTTCTTTATATCGTTTGTATATTCCTTTACCACTTCCAATGTAAGGACACCTAGAATCACATATTCAAGTACATGGGCGCTTTTTCGAATAAGAACGATTACTATTTCTTTTCCATTTTCTAAGATAGGTAAAATCTTACACATAGAATGAAATATTCCATCACTCATCCCACTTGAGGTAGTCCCTGTTTGATTGGACATATAGAAAATAAAACTAAGCCAAAGAAAAAGAAGTGTCCATTTAATGAATTTTTTTAATTCATAGTATCTAATACTTTTTAATTGATTCATAAATCTTCTAAATTCTCCTTTTCGCATTTTTCTACAACACTATCAATGATTATTTAATCATCTTAAATATTTTTCCCTTTCCAGTAGAAATTTCCCATTGTTACACATAAAGAAATAAAAAGAATTTCTTCCCTTGAAGCAAGTTTAGTCATAATCACTACTTCTGTATTTCCAAGTTCATAGAATTTCCCATGTTTTTGTGCAGTGATACTTGCGATTTCCCCTCCATTTTTATCACAAATAATATTTGAAAATGCACTAGTTCCTCCCACAACAACATAGTCTAGTCCATTCACCACATAATTATAAGACATTTGCACCTTCTTCCTTACAGAAAAAGGAGCCTTATTTACCATTCTCACAATATATTCAATAGTTAAATTATGTTTTTTATCTATTTGTCCTACTTTATAATCCATCGGATCACTAATTATATATTTTCGTCCAAAATATCCATATCTTTGTATTTTATACAAAAGAGTGTTGTTACCATCGATAATAAAATATTTTTCATAAACTTTATTTACCCTTAAAATCCTATAATTTGTATTCTTAACAATATCTGGTTCTGATAAAATTTTAAATGATAATTTTTTAATTAATCTCTTATCATAACTACAATAAGATATTGCTCTTAACAATTGAACAAATTCAACAAAAACAATAGGTAGCAAACACGGAAAAAATGAATCCAAAAAGTTTTGGATAACTAAAGCCTTATTTCCTAAACAACAAACAAGAAAGATCATACCATACCAAATAACAAATGAGAAAATCATGTTGAAAAGATTTTGCCTTAAAATTAAATTTGGAACTTTTACTGGCTTATTTAATTCTAAAGGCTTTATATGATTTAAGGAAGTAAATGCATTCGTTTTTTTAGAATTTTTATTGTCAGCATTCCAACGGTTATATATATGGACAGTATATATACAGGAAAAAAAGCATATTATTAGAACAATAAAATAAGAAAGATAACTATCAAAAGAGCCTTTTTGTATGCGATAAAAAAGATCTAATAAGGTAAAAATGGCTCCACTTCCAAAAATAAATTCAATCCCTAAAAAGACTGGAAATAATGAAATAGTAGGAAGCGTAGCATTTTCTTTTAATTCACTGTTATCCTTTACAAAATCAACTCTATTTATTTTCCAATAAAATTCTTTAATTTCTATTATATAATCTTGTTGTATCTGAAAATCATTAGGTCCTTTTGTGTAACAAGTATAAGTATCCGTAAGTTTTGAACTATTATAATCTTGTCCATTCTGGTTTATTTTAAATTTCATATAAGTAATTTCTTTTCCTAAATAGATTTCATTTTCCTTATTAAGTAATTTTGCCCTAAATTTCTTTGGCTTTTTTAATAGAGAAAAAAGAGAGAAAACTGCAAATCCAAAAAAGACGATACCAAAAAGAACAAAAATCCCCTGTTCTTTGAAAACATTCATAAATGTATCTAAATCATATACTCCATGAAATTGTTCTATAAAACCTTTGAAAATAAAAGTGGAGAAAAGAAAGAAAAAAAGAATAACGATTGCACCTAGTAAAATAGATCCACTTTCCCCTTTTTTTACGTATACTTTCATTATTCTAATCATTCCTTTCTTTTATTCAATAAATAAGTATGAAAAATGGAATTTCGTTTTTTTTAAAAGAAAGGAAAATTCATACTATTTTTTATCCGTAGTTCCAAAGCCACCAGTTCGAATTCCTTCAGACTGATCATCATCTACAACTAGATACTTTTGGAATATGACTTGTCCAATGACATCACCCTTTTTAATCACAAGCTCCTGGTCTAAAAAATTGTAATATTGAAAATAGAAGTGTCCATCATTTGATTCATTATTATAATAATCTGCATCAATAATTCCTATACTATTCGCCATAACAAAACCTTTTTTTGGCCCAGAGCTCCTATTTACAAGCATGTAAAATTCATCTTCACCACAATAGGCCTTTAAGCCTGTTGGAATTAGTGTTGGCTTTCCTCCAAACTGAAATGGCGGGATTACAACATCTTCTGCAGCCTCTACATCATAACCTGCTGCATATTTTGTTTTACGAATAGGAAGATGAATATCTTTATCTTCATATCCTTTAGCTATTTCAAATCCTCTTATTCTTTTTTCTTCCATTATTTAATCTTCTCCTTCCATAAAACCACTTTATCCCCTTTTAAACTTTTTGGCACATCAATAATTCTTTGATTCGTAGAACCTACATATTTTGTTTTCTCATCAGCAAGTTTTAAAATAAATTTGCCATCACATAAAATATCAATGTGTTCTAATATATCTTTTAAATCAGAATCATTCTCTTTTTGTTCTAATAGTTCCTCAAAACTATAGCCTGTATAACACCAAATGGTTTTAGTAGGATATAAATTCTTACATGTTAATACTAAATTACGAATCGTTTTTCTGTTTTTTAAGAATAAAGGATCCCCTCCTGATAAAGTAAGTCCCCTACACCAATCTTCTTTTAAATCATTATAAATTTCATTAATTGCATCATCATCGAAAAGAACTCCATCATTTTCATCCCAAGTTGTTGCATTTTGACACCCTGGGCAGTGGTGCGCACAACCACTTACCCAAAGTACAACGCGAAGTCCTTCTCCATTTAACATATCAGCATGTGTTATATTATGGTACCGCATCACATAGACTTCCTTTCTGAAATTTCAACCATTTTTGCCTTATTTAATCTTGTATCTCCATGAACTCTTGAATAAGATAAGTATCCATTCATTCTGTCAATTTTAACAAGATCTTCACTTCCACATTTTGGACAAACATCCATATCTAATTCCTCATGACCACATTGATTACAGTACGCTAATGAAAGATTAACGCCTTCATAGAAACCATAATCCATTGCCCTTTCAATATAAGTAATCATCGCTTCTGTATTGTAATTTAAATTGTAACGAACATATTGAATACGCCCACCTTTACAATAATCCCAAAATCTTTTTTCTAAATCTTGTTTTTGAATTCCGTTAATATCTTCCCATACAGCACAGTGGAAAGAGTTACTTACGTATTCACGATCAGACACTCCTTTAATAATCCCATATTTTTTACGGAATTGTTCTACTTGAAGTCCACATAGATTCTCAGCTGGTGTTCCATAAATCGCGTATAATTTATGGTCTTCCTTCTTAAATTCTTGTGTCTTTTCATTAATATATTTTAAAGTTTCTAAGGCAAATTCACCATCTTCTACTAATGATTTTCCATTATATAACTCTTGTAGTTCATTTAAGGCAGTAATTCCAAAAGAAAGTGTTGCTGATTCAAGAAGTGGTTCAATACATTCATTTGGCTTTAAATGACCCTTATAAAATCCTCCTTCACAGAAAGCAAGTGGATTAATGCTTGCTTTTTTCTTTGCAAGATAAGCATATGTACGTAGATGAATTTTTCTTATCATCTCTAAATAATAATCTAATACTTCATGAAAATCCTTATTTTCATCACGTGCTTTCGCTAAAATCATTGGTAAATTAAGGGAAATTGCCCCCAAATTAAAGCGTCCAATAAATACAGGTGTATCTTTGTCATCCGCTGGTTCAAATCCTCCTCTTTCATAATAAGGACTTAAAAAAGCTCGACATCCCATAGGACTTATTATTTTCTTATATTTCTTGTACATTTCAGGAACATATCCTTCTCCAGATAAAGATAAATAATCAGGATACATGGTCTTCTTACTACATTCTACGGCCTCTAAGAAACAATCACGCATTTCTTTTCCTTCCCCATGGACATTTTTATCATATAAAAATACCAATTTTGGAAATAAGGTTGGACGTTTGTATCCTTTCTTTCCCTGCCCTTTAGCATGTGTTTTTAATATTGTTTTTGAAACCATTTTTCCAAAGAAGGTAGGATCAACTCCAAAGGTAAATGTAACAAATGGATAATCTCCCCTTGAGGAACCAACACTATTTAATTTGTATTCAATTCCTTGGTATCCTTGTTCACATTCTCTTTCTGTTTTCTTATAGGCCCATTCTTTTGCCTTCGCTACCCCTTCTTCATCGTTTTCATCAAGATGAGTAAGTTCTTTATATTCTTGGTAATATTTATCATAAGATTTCTCAGCATAACGCGCTAAAATGCTATCTACCTCAGGAACGGTAAATCCTCCATATTGCATAGCTGCTGTATTAATGATAACATCCCCCATTACATCAAACGCAGTATCAAGCGTCTTTGGCTCATTATACCAAAGATTTCCCATTTCAAAACCATCTTTCATAACAGATCCAACATCACATAAACAACAATTCATCGTATCTCTTCTAGCACTCATATCATGCACATAAATATAACCTACTTCACAGGCTTCTACCTCAGCGCTCGTTAAGAAAAATTTCTGATACAATTCTTTATTTAAATGTCCATAAACTAAACTTCTTTGTGTAGATACTAAAGCACTATCTGTATTCGAATTTTCTTTATCACCTATATAATTAATAGCTTGTGCTTTTTTGTATACTTTATCTAGAATATGAACAAAATCCTTTTTATAATTTCGATATTCCCTATAACTTTTTGCAACTAAGGGATTGACTTTTTCCAAAGCTGCTTCAACGCAATTATGAATTTGTTGGATATCTGGTTCTGTCGTTTGATTTTCTAAAAGGGATACTACTGTTCCAACTACCTCATCCTCAGCCTCAGGCGTTAATGTAATCATCACTCTTTCAGCACTCTTTCGAATTGCTACTTTAATTTTTTCTCCATCAAAATCTTGTTTGTTTCCATTTCTTTTAATTACTTGAATTTTTAAATCTGTTTTCATGATAAATATCTCCTTCTTCATTTACTACTTCAACATATACATTTGTATTATATATAGTTTCTATAAATTCTTTTTCATCGGTTATCTCGGATACCAAAACTTGCGATACACTACCTCCATTCGTAAGCACATGGTACTCGTTTTCGATTTTTAATCGTTCTTGGTATGCATAATTTTTATCGATTCCAAACCCTGCTTGATAGGGCTTCATCTTTCCTAAATGGTACATTCGGTCTATATCATAAAAGTACGAGGCAACCACTTTAGATGGTGTTTGATAAAGAACAAAACCTAATTTTGTTTGTTCTTTCGCTTTGTCCAATCTACTACGTATGCTTTTTAAGATTTTTAAAGCAAAACTCCTTCCGTTTTTCTCATATAAGGAAACTCCCCGCATATAAGAAACGGCTTCCTTAAGTCCAATATATCCTAAAGACAAGGTGGATGTCTTAGACTGTAGTAAACTGTCAATTCTTGTATTTGCATCCAGTCGGGCAATCGCTCCATATTGGTAATGAAGAGGACTAACCGCTCCACTGGTGCCTAAAAGGGCATAATGGCGTCTTAATAAAGTATCAATGGCAAGTTCTATTCGTTCCTTTAAAAGCCTAAAAAACTCTTCTTCTCCTTTGTTTGAAAGAAAGGCTATTTGTGGTAAATTTAAAGTGACAACCCCTTCATTTAACCCTCCATTTTCCTCCTTCCCAATTAAAAAGTGACTGTTTCCCATCAAAGAAATCTCTTCTTTATAATTTTGTAAAACCATTTTTTTAGATAAAAAGCGAAACCCTTCTTGTTTTTTAGCACATTGAAGCGCCAAAGTGGTTAAATAGGCATATTTGCTAGAACCCATGTTATTATCCGATAATACATAAACTAGTTTTGGAAATGTAGGAATCACGGTTCCTTTATCTTGTTCCTGCATCCCCTTTAGCCTTCGCTTTAAAATTTCCTCAATAATCGAAGCAGTTTCTTCTATATAAGGGTCGTTTTCTTCTAATTCTAAAACAAGCGTCAGTGGGGGTGACTGTCCATTCGCTGTCATTAATGTATTGACTTGGTATTCAATCGTTTGCACGCCTACTTCTATTTCGGACTCTAAACGATGTTTTACAATTTTGTCTAGTTCTTTCTTTGGAATATCTATCTCTTTTAATTCCTCTTTAAATTTTTGCTTACTAACATGTACATATTTTCCAAAAGGAACTACGGATATTGCCTCACCCCCATACTGACTGGAGGAAGTAGAAGCAATTATTTGTGTCATAATATTGCAAGCAACACTGAAACTCTTTGGGGATTTAATTTCTTTTGAATTCATGACAGTTCCCTTATCTAACATATCGCCAATTTGAATATAAGAACTATTAAAGATGGGTTGTAAGAAATATCCTGCATCATGAAAATATAAAATTCCCTTTTCATGAGCAGTTACAATATTTTCAGGAAGTAAAATACGTTTTGTTAAGTCCTTAGAAACCTCCCCTGCTATTAAATCTCTTTGTGCAGATAAAAGATGCGTATTTTTATTTGGATTTTCAGCATAAAGAATCGTTTCTTTGTTTTTAATTAAAGATAAAATGGACTCATCAGTCGTATTTTGTTTTCGAACCAAAGCTCGATTATAGCGATAAACAATGTATTTTTTAGCAAGTACATATTTTCCAAACTCCATCAATTTCATCTCAATTATATCTTGGATATCCTCAACTAAAATTCTTTTTTTATCTAGTCTTTCTATATAGCGAATAATTCTTCGAATATCCTTTTTTAAAATTCTTTCCTCTTCTTGTACTTCTTTATTTGCATGTTCTAAAGCAGAAACAATTTTTAAAGAATTATATTCGACAATACTACCATCACGTTTAATTACCTTCATACATCTCACCTAGCTTGCACTCATTATAACAGAATTTTAAAAAAATAAATGTTGCAATTGCAACATATTTTAAATATAATAAATTTAGTAGTAAAGAGGTGTAAAATGGAAAACTTTTGCGTATTTGATACTATAATTGAAGAAGGCTTTATATGTCATAGGATGTATAAAAAAACATTCCCTAAAGGGGAAATCATTACCTCATATGTGGAAAATAGAAAACAAATCTGTTTTTTAAAAGAAGGTAGAGCCGAACTAATTCGTACTGATTTTAACGGAGATGTAACAACTTTAGAATATTATAAAACAGGAGATTTATTTGGAGAGTTGTTTTATTTAATCACTAGTAATACGCAATTAAATGTGCTTGCTAAAGAAGAATGCGAAGTTTTTTTCATTCATTACGATTTTTTAATCAGCAGGTGTAGTCGATCATGTAAATACCATGAAAGAATAGAAGAATATATTTTAAATCTCATCTTTAAACGAATGATTGTTTTAACTAACCATATTGAAATATTAACAAAAAAAAGCATTCGTGAAAAATTATTATCTTACTTTGCAACGATTGCATTTCAGAAATCATCAAAAACATTTACCCTTCCCCTAACCCTCACAGCACTTGCAACTTACTTAAATATCGATAGAAGTGCAATGATGCGAGAAATGAAATACTTAGAAGAAGAAGGTTTCATAAAAAAAGAAAAAAAGAAAATTACTCTTTTTTAATGAACACGCCTACTAATAATACATATAGTATGTTAGGAGGTATACGTATGAATTTTTCAGATAGCTTTTTTAATAAAATCGAAAAGAAGACAAATGTAAATAAGGAGACCATTCTAAATTTGGCAACAAAATTACAACAAGGAAATATGAAAGATGAAAAAACCTTACGAGAGGTCATTGGAGAACTTGGAAAAATGACAGGAAGAGAAGTTTCTAAGGAGAAAGAAGATAAGATTATTAATGCAGTGATGAATGACCAAGTGCCTAAAAATATTGATAAAATGTTTTAGAAGATAAAAAATTTATCTTTTTTTCATGTCTTCTTTTCGTTTTAAAATTTCATCATAAAAAAGTCCATCGGGTGAATAATCATGTATTTTTTTATAATTAGGATTGAAAATCAGTTTATAGTCACTATCCTTCCCTACATTGATTGCTCCAACAATATATTCGGGTAAAATATAAGGAACGCTATCATGATAATAATAAATAGGAAGTTTTTGTTCTTTAGGTAGCTCTACAATGATACAGTGATTCGCATTCTTAAAACCATTTGCATGATAAATTTGATGTAACAAAAATGGAAAATAATTTGATGTTTGTACAGTTGTATCATATTCTAAACTTCTATTTTTTAAACCCTCATTAAAAATGTCCAATACTTGTTTCTGTACGAAATCTGTTCTGTGAATTCCAAGTATAGTATTTTCTTTTTCAAATATTTCTTGCAGAATTTCCCCTGTTTCCTTTGGAAATATATATTGCATTTCTTCATACATCAAATTATAATCTTCAATAAGTTCTTTTAACTCTTTATATTTTGGACTATATAATTTTAGTTTTGCTATTTTTGAAGAAAAAAAGCATTTGGATGCATCATTATATTTTTTAGGTATTTGGTACTTTGTTACCATTTTTTTAAATTTTTCTTCATTTTCAAGTTTTGTCCTTTCTATAAAATCCATATACATACTCCCTCACTTTTCCCATTTTCTAAATAAACTTAGTATTTCTCTTATCCTAACACGTTGTACTAGTGAAATATGAAAACTGTGAAAAAAACAATATTCAAATGAACTACATGATTACTTTAATAAAATCTACCTTACTATAGTCATCCAATGTTCTGTTTTTTTATGAATATGTGAATTTACAAATCCACTAATACAACGCACTATTATACTTATTTTTTAATTTTATAATAACATAGTATATCATTTTTCTTTTTCTGTCAAATTGACTGTAAATTTGATACCTCTTTTCCTATTTCCTGTTTTTTCACAAAATTGCATATCTATATTTATGTCTAACCTCTTAGTACATGAAAAAACACCAATCTATATGACTGGGGTTTTAAGATTAATCTTACATGGATAATCGATACTTGTCTAAGTACTTTTTCAAATTCGTTATCTAGTTCTATTCTACCCTATCTCTTATGTCCTATACATTTTTAAACCTTTCTTTTTAGAATATTTTGTTCTTTTGGTATCTTTTTAAGTAAACTGCATAAAGTTAAATGACTAGAAAGTAGGGATTAAATGGAAAAATCTGAAATTATAAAGAGTATTGCCACTAGAACAGGTGGTGACTTATACTTAGGGGTTGTTGGAGCAGTTCGAACAGGAAAATCAACATTCATTAAAAAGGTGATTGAGAATTTAGTTGTACCAAATATTGAAGATGAATATGAAAGGAAACGCGCACTTGATGAAATCCCTCAATCCGCAGCTGGAAAAACAATTATGACTACTGAGCCTAAATTTGTACCTTCTAATGCTGCTAAAATCCGAATTAATGAGATGGAAGCAAGCATTCGTTTAATTGATTGTGTGGGTTATGTCATTAAAGATGCCCAAGGGTATGAAGATGAGAATGGTCCAAGAATGGTAAAATGTCCTTGGTATGATGAAGAAATTCCTTTCATAGAAGCAGCTGAAATTGGAACAGAAAAAGTCATTAAGGAACATTCTTCTATTGGAATTGTTGTAACAACCGATGGATCGTTTGGAGAAATTCCAAGAAGTAGTTATATTGAAGCAGAAACAAGAGTGATTAGTGAACTAAAAGAAATGAGTCGCCCTTTCATTGTTGTTTTGAATTCAACGCATCCAATGCTACCAGAAACAGAACGTTTAGCTGAAAAGTTAAAAGAAGAATATGAAGTACCTGTTCTACCAATGAATATCGATTCTATGGGAGAAAAAGATATTTATACGATTTTAAGAGAAGCATTATATGAATTCCCAGTTTTAGAAGTCGAAGTAGAAATGCCTGATTGGATAGCGACCTTATCTCCAACCAACTGGCTTAAAAAAGTTTATATTGATTTCATTAAAGAAAGTGTTGTCGAAATTGATAAATTAAAGGATGCAGATAGCATTACCAGTCATTTTAAAGAGTGTGACTATATCGACAAAGCATATATCTCTTCTATAAATACAGAAACAGGAATTGTAACAATCCGTTTAGAAGCACCAGAAAATTTATATAATCAAATTTTAAAGGAAATGATTGATACAGATATTTCAAATAAATCAGAACTACTCAAATTATTCCAAGATTATAAAGAAATGAAAGAAGAATATTCACAATTTAAAGCAGCCTTAAAAATGGTAAAACAAACAGGTTATGGTGTTGCCTCTCCAACGTTATCCGATATGAAATTAGATACACCTGAAATTATTAAGCAAGGAAGCAGGTATGGTGTAAAATTAAAAGCAACAGCTCCTGCGATTCATATGATTCGTGTCGATGTAGAATCTACTTTTGAGCCTATTATTGGTTCAGAATTACAAAGTAAAGAATTAATCAACTATTTAATGAAAGATTATGATACCAATCCAGAAAATATTTGGAAAAGTGAAATTTTTGGAAGAAGCTTAGATGTAATTGTAAAAGAAGGTATTCAAGCAAAACTATCTTTAATGCCAGAAAACATTCGCTTTAAACTAACACAAACATTAAATAAAATCGTAAATAAAGGTTCAGGAAACTTAATTGCGTTTGTCTTATAAAAATCCATTATGGATTTTTTTAGTATCTATGTCTTACAATATCTATCTATTTTTCAAAAGTATTAACCCCAATTCAAAAAAGAACCTTATCATTAAACTAAGGTTCCACAAGACACAATATACTAAATAAATAAATAAAAATTTAACTTACTTTGTATGCTTATACTTTAATAGGCCTGTCCATAAACTAAAAAGGGGCTAGTCAAAAACAGAAAAAAATGATAATATAAATTAAGAAGAATAGAAAGTAGCCTTTGTAGACCAATCTAAATTTATATTCAGCGATATATTTTTCTTCAGATTGGTCTACAAAGGTTGTTTTTGTATATGGAAGTAAAAGAATATGAAGAGGAATACTATAGAATAATGTTTGGAGTAGAAAAAAATACTTTCGATGAAATGTTAAAGGTAGTACATAAAGAATATCAAATGAAACATATAAATGGTGGAAGAAAAGATGGCGCAACACCCCAACAAAGATTGGAAATCACGCTTAAATATTTAAGGCAGTATCTTTCACAAAGGTATCTAGCTTTAGAATATAACATAGCTAAAAGTGGTATATCTCCTATAGTAAAATGGACAACTAAAGTATTAGTAGCTTCACATAGCTTTTCTTTGCCTAAAAAAGTAAAAAACATATACGATAATTCTGAAAATAGAGTATTTGATGCAACAGAATCAAAAATCGATAGACCTCAACAAAATCAATCAAAGTGGTATTCTGGTAAAAAGAAAATGCATACAATTAAAACACAAATTGAAATAGGTTTAGAAACTTTGTTAATATACTCTATCTCATTTGCAATGGGAAGTACCCATGATTTTAAATTATTCAAAGAATCTAAACATGATTACAATAGGAAAACTACTTTGATAGCAGATTTAGGATATACAATATACATGAAAATAGTATTATTCCTTTAAAAAGTAGCAAAATCATCAATTAACTAATGACGAAAAGTGGTATAACAGTGAAGTTTCTAAAATCAGAATATGTGTAGAACATGTGAACGCTTTTTTGAAAAAATTTAAAATTTGTAGCACTCGTTTTAGAAATAGAAGAAAAAATTTTAAATTGTTTATGACCTTACTTTGTGGAATTTATAATTTTGAAATTGCTAATCTTTAGTTTACGGACAGGCCTATTATTTTTATAACTTTTTCTATCTAATTATATTAATGTAATACAAAAATAGATGGGACGTTAAACACATATTCTCACCTATTTAAAAATCAAATGAATGAAATTATAAATATTATCGACAATTTAAATAAAATGGGTACCTATTTGGGTACCTAATACATATATCAAACGGCTTGGAGCCTTTATAAACAAAGTATCCCAGCCTTTCGACTGGGATTTCAGGGGG
>CAPHZB010000008.1 GCA_948629335.1 uncultured Bacilli bacterium | reverse complement strand
CATTTCTTTTATTTAGCCAATCTATGATTTCATCTATATAATTGAGTGCAATTACCCCTCCACAAAATATAGCCATTCCTAATAAGAATAAAATCTTTATTATTGCTTCAATCATAATCATCACCCGCTTTTTAAACGTAAATAAAAGGAACTATTTCTAGTTCCACTCTTTTTTGTTGATAACATCAACGAATAAAAAGAATAAAAAGGACGAGCTAAGGAAGACTTACACTTCCAATATATGACAAATCATATACCTATCTACTTATTAGCCCATATAAAACGGATAGTAGCTAACTACCCTTTGCTTTTTTGGTCGTAATTTTCGATAACCACCTTAAGTCAACGGAAGATTTTAACGCTCAGTCTTCAAACGCTAGAACTTTTTAAACGATAAAAGCACAAACCCTATTTACGGCTTCTAGTTTCCGTCTTCTATATAAATAGGAGCTATCCTATTCAATAGCATAAATAAAAATAATTATAGTTGATATATTAATCAATTATAATTATTTCATTTTACACTATTATATCATTTATATTTCATTATTCCATACATACTAATTTCACGCTTATTTCATTTTTATTTATTCTTTTTCTAATAAGTTAACAGGAACAAGCCTACTTTTACCCATTGCATAATAAACTTTATAACAACCGATATATCCTGTTTTTTCTACTTTTACTTGGTCTAAAGGTTGAGTATCAACATAGCTGTATGTAATAGGGTCAAAAATATCTTTTTCAACTTGAGTATAATAATATTCTGTAGCTACTGGAGTAATGCCTACAACTATTCCCGTAAATTCTTTATTCTTGATTTCAGTTATTTTTTGTGTGTATTCTCCTAAATCTTCTATGTAAAATTTAGGTTCTTCGACATCATCGCCAAATATACCCATATCTTTTTTAAAATGTTTTTTATTTGCGTAAATATACTCAATATTGGTTTTCTTAACTATATATCCTTTACATTTTACTTTAATACCTAATTTTATATCTTTATCCATAAATCCACTATAACTCGTCCATAAATGTATCAGGAAACAAATATATTTTTAATACATTTAATAATCTTTTATGATGTTTACTTACTGTACCAGTAGCCCAATCGCATATCTCAGCTATTTTCTCGAAAGTGTTATCATCAAAATAATGTAAAGGAATAATATCATAGTATTCATCATCTTGTATTTTTTCTAAAGCACTATCTACAATTCTTATTTGAGACTTAGCTTTAACTACTACTTGTTTTAACTCACTTATACGAGTTTCTAAAGTTTCATCTCCATAAACATAAGTATTTCCTTTTTCATTTAATACTAAACTATTAGACTTAGCGGTAGGCTTAGGAATATCTTTTAATTCTACCTCTAATCTTTTTATTTCTTCTTCTATAAGATTAATAGCCTCAGGTAATACTTTATAACCATATAACATCTTCTTTGTACTTGCTATTGATGATTTAGGATTGTTTAACAATTTTCTATTCTTCAATTCTTCCAGTACTTTTTTTACTATTTCATTTTTAGTTTCTTCATTCACTATCTTCACTTCTGCCTCCTACTTTTATTCCCATTTTGTTTAAACTACTCCAAATTTCGTATTTTCTTAGCGGTCTAGCATGTTTGTATTCTTCTTGTAGTTCTTTAATCTTTTCTTGTGATGCAAGTATATTCATTACTTTTAATATTTCTTCAATCATGTTTATTTTATTTTTTCTCTAATCACTCACTTTTATCTAAATTGAATATCCCCAATACATCAGTTCCTGCATACGTATTAGGCAGTTTACCATCCCACTTTTCAATAAATTGTTTCATTAATACCTCATCTGTTACATTTTGTTTTAATAATTCATTTGCTTTATTTGTAGCTTCTGCTTCTACTATTTTCTTTTCTGCCTCCACTTTAGCCTTTTCCAATTGATTTTTTGATGTTTGAACTTGTTGTTCTGCAACTGCTTTTTGCTCAATTGCCTGATTATATGCCTCACTAAAATCAAAATTATTAATTGCCACTGATACACTATTAATTCCATAATTTTTAATTCTTTCATCTAAGGTATTATTTATATCCAGTGATATTTCACTTCTTTTTGTAACTAATTCCTCAGATGTATATTTAGATATAACACCTTTAATTGTTTCTTGTATTGCAGGTTCTAACACTGTTTCTTTATATCCAGTTCCTACTTTTTTATATAAATCAACTACTTTACTACCGTCTATTTGATAATTGATTGATACTCTTATATTATTTACTATTTGCATATCTTTTGTAGAAGTTGATAATACATCTTTGTTTTCATATTTTTGTACTTTAACGTTAATTCTTTCTACTTTATCAAGTGGACTTTTAAAAACAATGCCTTCATTCTTAGTACTACTTACTATTTTCCCAAATCTTGTTCTAATTCCTATTTCACCAGTTTTAATCGTTGAAAAACAATCAAATATTATAAGTACTAACCATGCTAAACTAAATAAAATCCTTTTTCTAAACTCCCATTTTCTTTTATCAAAATTATAACCTAAGCTTGCAATTGAAATTATTGTTACAACTAAACTAATTACTATTGTTCTCATTATTTCACTCCTTCACTTTGTTTTTCTTTCACCTTTGCCAATTTTTCCTCTGCTTCTTCTAAGTGTTCGATTGCTTCTTCTTTTAATTCCTTCCAAAACTCAATTTCCCATTCAAGCTGTTGTTCTTCTGTTAAAGGTTTAACTGTTGGTTCATTGTTCATTTGCAATCATCTACTTTCTCTACTAAATCAGCCTTTATTAAGTCATATATACAATCATATCTTTTATGATTTGTTCCATTAAAAGGTTTTAAATGTTTATTCTTACAGATTTTAAAATCTTGGCAATAGTATAATCCATCATATTCACCTGTTTTATAATTCCATTCTCTTTTAAATCCATATTTTTCTAATTCCTTTAAATCTGCATTATCTTTTATCTTTAACACTATTTCACCCCTTTAATTGCTACCAAATGCTCTTGCTTCCTCTTTTTTAATTTCTAAAGGACACATTCTTAATTTATTTTTATATCTAACATTTAATAATTGTAATCTTGATAATTCTTTACTTAAATTTTCATTCATACTTCTCACCTTTTAATCTTCTATATGGAGAATATCTCTCATAAATATTTAATGGTCTACATTCAAAATACTCAAACATGATTGAATTATAAGCTTTGTTATTTATTACTACACTTGAATAACTTTGACTTATCATAATTTCTTCAACGACATAATATTCACCTAGTTTTAAATCTGTCTGTCCAGTACCCCAAGCACTCGTTTGTATACACTTAGCTAATACTAACTCCTCAATTTTCAATTTTTTCAACTATTTCACCTCTTCATCTAATTCAACAACTAGTTCTTTCTCTAGCTTGTCTAATCTATTTTCCTGTTCGCTCACAAACGGAACTAAAGTAATAAGTAATGCTAAAGATGTTGCTAAACTTATTACTGCTATAAAATTTAATATGCTCATGTCTATGTCCGTATAGCTATTCATTTTATCTCACTCCTTTGAATCTACTTTCTCTAAAAAGGTAACATCATACGCACGTATTACTTGACCTGTCTTGATATTTTCAATATGCACAACTGTTGTTCCACCAACTTTAAATGGTATCGATGTTACTGCATATATGTCATCTGATTTAGCTATTCCCTTTACTATCTTTACTTTATCTCCTGGAACTATCATCTTTTCAGATCCTCTACATCTATCAAAACATCTCTATCAAGCGTAATTCTATCTGTAAATTCAAATATATATCTAATACCTTTAATATGCTCTCTTTCTAAATAACTTCTTAATTCTTCTTTTGATAAACATTTTTGCCACGTGTTATCATCAAAACATATAATAAATTCACCACTATTAGCTAAAATGCTAGCTAATTGGTTGATATCAACATGAGTCTTAAATTTTCTTAACTTTATTGTTCTACATATTTTTTTCATCTTTTCAACTCCTTCTATATCTAGTAAGCACTAAACCATACTTCTTTACCTTCTTTAATGGTATATACAATTTTTTTCTTTTTTGTATCATATTTTATATCAAGATTATCTTTTAAATAGTTAACAAGATTGGCAGTTACAAATATGTATGCGTTTTTTTGGAAATCAATCATTTTAAGAGTTAAGTCTTTAATTATGTCTTTTTCTTCTGGTCTTAAGTTAAATATGTCTGCATTGTATATTTTTGTTTCTTTGTCTTTATCCCAAATATATTGTTCAAGTATATCTATAATTGGTTGTATTTCTTTAATAGCTGTACATGTATCAACCACATCATCGTTTGAATCAAATTCTATTCCGTAACAACTGTCCTCAACCCTATATCCTTGTCTTTTTAATTCATCTATGAATGGTTGGTAAAATTCATTGTTACCTAATATTTGTATTTCATCTTTTCCTGTTGTTCCTACGTAAGTTCTATATGCCATAGTATCAACTCCTTTTTTTATTTGTTCTCCTCATCTAATATTTCTAAAATATGTTTTCTTACATTGTCTTCATTTCCTACATTTTCAAACTGTTCTGAAAATTTTGAACTATCTACGTAATCAATTATTTTGTTTATTTTATCGTTCTTATGGTATAGCTTATCCCAACATCTAGCCATTTCTTCCTGCATCGCTTGATTGTTTCGTTCAGTTTGGGACAACTGTTTCTTTAATTTAACTATTTCATCAACAAATTGTGTCCTCCCATAATTTTCTGTACTCTCGTATACTTCATCAAACATTTGCTTATAAACGTGATATTCTATTACATCTGCTGCATCTTCTCTATTCATTGCTATCACCTAACATTTTCAAAATTCTTTCATGTGCTACTTTATAAACTAAATCTTGCTGTTTATGTCTTTGCTCATATTGATAAGAACTGGCGCTTATTTCTTGATTACAACGTTTTTTTATTTTCTCAATCACTTCATCTTTTTGTTTCAATTATGATTTTAGTTGTTGGTTTTCTTTTTCAATATCTTTAATGTAATCTGTAACTGTAACATATTGAAAAGCATTCGGCAGACTTTTTAATTGAGATAATACATACTCTTTTCTTTCTAATTCACTCATACTATTTCCTCTCCTAATTGTTTTTTTAGCCAGTTAATACAATAATTATCAAAATCTCTAAAATCATAAATATGCTCAATTCTTTTTTCTTTTAAATACTCTTCTTCCCTATCAGTTGTAAAAAATATGTATTCTGTATTCATCATAATATCTTTGTTATTATAATTTTTCTCATCATATCCTTTATATCTCATAAATAATTCATATCTTTTATTTGCTATTTTTTCACTCATACTTACCACTCTTTACCCTTTCTAATATGTCTTGATAAATTTTCATTTTATTTCTATACATTTCTGCTATATCGAAATGAGCATATATATTCTTAATATCTAATCTATCTATCTTATCTTGAAAGTATTTTATCTTATTTTCTAAATACTTTACTAAATCCTCTTCTCTTCGTTTTCTATCTTCACATTCATTCAATAATGCTAAAGATAGTTCATGTTCTTTTAAATGTTTACTATCATGTAATTTAATGCATCTCTCTATTTGTTCTTCACAATGTTTTCTATACTCTTCTTTATTCATCTTCCACCTCATTGAATATGTAATATTCCTTTTATGATATTTTCATAAAATTCAATTCTTTTGCTTAATTCATCAATAGTATTTTTTTCTTTTTCTAACATTTCCTCATATTTTGTTTTTTGATTAAACAATTCACATTCCATTCTTTGAAGTAATCTTTTATATTCTTCTTCGTAATTAGGAGCTATTGTTTCTTTGTTCATCATCTTCCACCTCTTCTTCTATTTCTTCGTATTTATTTGGAATCTTTATTATCACCATCTCCTAATCTTCATATAAGGTTACCGATAGTATGAAGGTATCATTGTCTTCATTATCTAAAAAAAGTTCATATATTGCCTTTTGAGGGTCTTCGTAAACTTCATCAACTATTTCCCCTTTTTTATTAGAAAACTTTTTAATTTTTATTTTCACTAAATCATCATCATTGCATTTTTTTAATATTTTTTTCAATTCGAATATTGTCATTCTTCATTACCTCCTAAAACTTTATCTATTTCTCTATTCATGTGTTTCGCCTTTATTCATTAAATAATAATTGCCAATATCCATTAACAGTTCCAAATTGTCGGTTATATGTAATAAACGCAACAGGTTCTAAACAAAGTTTTTGTTTCCTTCTATTATCATATCTTGGTTTACTACCTCTTACTAACCATATTTCAGTATCATTTTTAGATTCATCATAGTATAAATCTACAAGAAAATATTCTCCAATAAATGGGTCAAAGCCTTGTCCTAATCGATATTGATATTTATGTTTGTCGAACCATTCTCTTGAATATTCAACCTCTTTATAAATTTCAATTATTTGTTGCTCCGTTAGTTTCATTCAATTCCTCCTCATCTATTATTAAATTTGCTTTTTTTAAATCATCATAAATTTGATTTAACCTCTCTTGATATTCCTTTTCTATACCAAAATAATTATTGTCCATATAATCGTAAAATTTATTATTTGTACAATCATAAAATAAATATCCAATCCTCACCCACCTACCAAATACTCCACGAGTTTTTAATGAATTGATACTTATTACATATTCTTCAATATCACAGTCATATTCAAATCCATACTTCTCCAACTCTTTTATATCCTTTTCTGGATTAAATATTAATTTACTCATGTGATACCTCAAATATCCGATATGATACACCGCCATATTCATTATCAGCAGGACAACCTGTTGAATAATAACTCAATAAATTATTCGTATAGCCTAAGTAGTATGTATTATAATTTACACTTACATTTTTTTCGCAACCTTTTATTGCAGTTAATATTTTTTCGTCTGGGTAAACATATTTTTCAACCATATAACTACTTGCTTCTTCTAATGTATTAAATATTTCTTCTATACCTAATTTTATTGGTCTATCATAACTTCCTTTTTCTCCACTTACTAAAATATATTTTTTCATAACTACTCTCCAATCTTATAACTGTATTGTTCCTTAATTTTCTTTACTTCTATTTTTAAATTTTCAATTTCACTGCATAATTGTTTTAAAGTTGGTTTTAGTCCATTATTATAAGCATGAATTAAATTATCGCTTCTTGTACACCATTCTAAATTATCAACATTATTGTTCAATTTATTTCCATCTTTGTGATTTACATCTCCATAGTTATTAGGATTGGGAATAAATGCCTGAGCTACTAAACGATGTATTAAATAATACTTTCTTTTATGATTATAATCGGTTAGTGGAACACGATAGTATTCACATTTGCAATGATTTGGTTTCATAATATGTTCTTTAATTTTTCCATAACCTTTATTACAATTTTTTAATCTTTCTAAAGCTTTTATTTCACCAATATTACTTACCTCATATAATCCCTCGTATCCCTTAATTGGTTTCCACTCTATATTCGACATTTTCAAACATCTCCTTTGTTACGATGGATTTGATTTCTTCCTTTTTAATGTAATTTTCAAATTCGTATTTTCCATTTATGACTATAATACCTATTCTTTTAGATTCTTTTAATCTATCAGTACCATTGAAATAAGTTAAATCAAAATCGACTACTTTATATCCATTCACATAATCATCTTTTTTAATTAAATCTGTTATGTCGTAACTTGATTTTAAAATTTCATCAGGATAAACAACATCAAAGTAATCTTTTTCTTCATAATCAAAATACTCTTTATCAGTTCTATAAACATCAAATGTTTCAAAATTATGTATAACTTCTAACAATTTTCTAACATATATTACTTTTCCTTTTTTAAACCTAACATACATTCCAACTTCTATTTCATTTTTCATGTCTAAATCCCACCTTGTATTGTTCTGCTAACACTAAATCCATCCAATGTTGCTAAACTTTCATATATTTTTTGGGGATTGCTAGATCCACCATTTATTACTATCTCTAGTTTTTCAGCTTGTCCAACAATAACCTGTTCATCAGTCTTTGTATTTTTGCAATAGATGTAATTGTCTTTTACATAAAATTTTAAGTAATCAGCGTTTTTTATTTTTACTATATCTAACATATCTAAATCCCCAATTCATCGGGTGTGTATTCTTTATTTAGTTCCATGTTTTTGTACATTGTTCCTTTTTCAAAAGAAGGAAAATATATTTCGTTTGGATAGCAATTATCTGTATAGTTAATAATTATGGCTTCTTTTTTCCCATTAAGCAGGGTGTTTTTTTTAATATATTCAACCCTGTCTCTAAATGGTCTTATCACATTGCTTAAATATTCTTTTTCTTTGGTATCTAAGATGTCTTCTATAATCTCTACATAATTATTCAATACTGCATAATGTTGTACATTTCTATTATGCAAAAACCGAAAATTGTCTTCTCCTGGATGACCTTCTACAAAATAACTACCATATGCTCTATACAAAAAGTATATTCTACCTTTATATTTTATTTTATTTGGTAATGATTCTCTATTTGCACTTTTATTTAATAAACTTATAATTCTTATTTCTTTTTTCATTTTTCTATTCTCCCTTACAATTGTAACAGTCTCCAATACTCAAACTGTTATATTCACTTTCTGATACATCAATCCATATGTCTTTGTTATCTTTTTGTATTCTAATACTCCAACTTTGTGGATGTGTTACAGGAACATTTATAGTACTTCCATTCACGTAAGACGTTGTATATCCAACCCATGAAGCGTGATACTTCTTATCAATAACAATTCCTGTCTTATTTCCAAAACTAGCTTCTTTGTATACTGCATATCCAATAAGTCCTACTACAGTTACAATTATCAATACTGCTAGTATTTCTATAAAAATGAAGCCACGTTTATTTAATCTTTTCACTTCCATGTCTATTCTCCCTTTGGTTCTTTAAATATATCCAATTTTAAATATTTTCTAACTTCCTTATCTAATTCTGGCAATGTTTTATGCTTCTTTATTTTGCTAGTATCAACTTTATCTTTAAAAATTTGCCTATACTCTTCATCCCATAAATCAATAACTGTTGTGTTCTTTTCTTTATCAATGATTAATACTGTTATCATTTGTTTTCGCTTCCTTTCAATTCTTGTTTAAATCTTTCTTCTAAATCAAATATTGTATACTTATTGTTTTTAAATGGACGATTTGTCCTTTGTTGAAATTCCTTTAACTTATTCCAATACGTAGGTAAGTGTTTATGATAATTCCGTAATTCTTTTAAATTTTTGTTTGCACAACACCAACAACTAACTCTATCTAGAATTTCATAAAGCAAGATTCCATCTTCATCCCAATTAAATCCATGCTTATAGCAATAATTTAAACAATCTTTTTCTGTCATGTTCCATTTAACTAAAGGATAAGATTTATGTATATTGTCATACCTAATTCTTTCAGTTTCATCAGATGCTATTCCGATATACTCTATATAATCGTTTCCATAGTTATTTTTTAGATATGCACTAATAGCCTTATTCTTTTCTGTTGTACCCCAACGACAACGACCACCACACCAAGAATAACCCTTACTACAAGTTCCATTTCTGTGTTTTACTGGCTTTTCAAACATTGTATATTCGAATGGTTGTTTAGATTTTAGTTCTGTATACTTAATATTTTTACTTTTCAAAAGTTCTAAAATTTTATCTCTAATTTTATAAATAACTTTGAACTCCATTCCTGTATCATAGAATATAATTTCGTCTAATGGCTCCTTTTCTTTAATAAGTTTTAGCAACATTGCCAAACTATCTTTCCCAAAACTAACACTTGCTATATATTTCACTTTTTCGCATTACCTTTCAATTCTTCATTCATCCATATCACCTTCATCTTTTAATCTTGCTTTTAAAAAGCGTGTTAAATCTTTTGCTATTATTAACTTTAATTTATCTTTTTTTAGTAAAGATTTATAAATTTGATTTTCTTGTTCTAATAGCTGATTTTTACTTTTTAATTTTTTAATAGTGTATAATGCGTCATAGTATTTTTGTTCAAAATCCATACTATCCTCTTTTTAACTTGTTTTGCCTATCAATAACTTTTGCTATAAGATGTCCTGTTTTAGTTAAATCTTTATCTTTCTTGATTAGGCTTTTCTGATTCATAACTAGCATTTCTGACTTAGTAACAAGAATTAGATTATCAGGATTTAGATTGTTCTTGTCTCCATCTGCAAAAACTACGTTACAACCAGCAGGAATAGGACCTTTCGATTGCTCATAGATTATTCTATGTTTTAGCTTAAATATATCAGGTTCTTTAACCTTGACTTCTCTATAACCATCAACATTGACTCTTTCATATCCTACTGGCTTATGGTTGTGGGGAATATTATTCTTTTTAAAAGTTGTCTGTCTACTCTTTTCTTGTCCTTTTTTGGACATAAACTCATCCCATTTTTTACCTTTATTGTGTGAAGTATGTCCTTTTTCAAATCTACCAGTTAAACCACTGTCCAAGTGATTATTTCCTCTAAAAGATTTAATATTATCTGCTGTAATATTAGTTTGAAATCTATTGTTAAACATCACGGCTAATTCTTTAGCAGGCGTCATATAATTGTTTGAAATCAAGAATTCTTTTTGTTCTTTTGTATATCTAGTCATTCTTCTCCGTACCCAATAGCATTTTTGGTAATTCGTTACCTCTTCCATCGGAAGTAATAAATTTTTGAGCATCTAATACTGTATTTGCATTGTTAATTATGGTTTGCGCAACATCTGTAATTGCTTTACTTCGTTTTATTTCTTTATTTAACTTTTCTTCATCTGCCAATTCTTCATCATCATTTAGTCTTTCTAATTCTTCAAAAAGATAATTATTGAGACTCCCTAAATCATTATTCATCTATATCACCTTCATTTCTTCATACATTATCAATTATTTAAATAAGTAAATATTGACATTTGTCCATTGGCTAAAATTCCATTGATACGATTAGTAGCTATTCTATGATATTCTTTATCAATTTCTATACCAATAAATCTTCTGTTAAGCTCTTTTGCAGCTACACAGGTTGTTCCACTTCCACAAAAACAATCCAAAACAATATCATTTTCTTTTGTCATGTTTAATAAATGTCTTTTCACAAGTTCCAATGGCTTAATTGTAGGATGCCTATATAATTCTTTATCACCATTATTAATAGGACTTGAATAATTCTTCTTTTTATTTTCCCAACCTATATTAAATCCTGCATCTTTATAAAAATGTAAACAATATTCAATATCACTTAGCCATATTGAACTTCCAAAAGGAATGGGGTTTGTCTTTGTCCAAGTTAAGATATTCATATCAGCATTATATCTACTAAAAAAATTCATAATATCTAATATTTGATTTTTGCTACACCAAATAAAGCAATTAATGTTTTTCATAACCCTTATAAATTCTTCTAAAATACTGTAGTCTATTCCATGTGAAAAATTTTCTACTTCATCTTTTATGTATTTACCTAATTTATGTTTCATTGTTCCGCCACCACTAAATGTTGAATCATACGGAATATCAACATAAATGCAATCAATGCTATTGTTTGGAATGTATTTAATAAGTTCATAACAATTTCCTAATTGAATCGTATTTATAATTTCTTCAAATTCCAAAAATATCCACCTCACTTTTTCAAACTCTTTTCAAACTGCTCTTGTGTCATTAATCCCTCAGCCACTAATACTTGTCCTAAACCAATGTTATTGTTATGAAGTATGTCATTCTCTTTTCTTAATCTCATAACCCACACAATCATTAAAAAATTTGTAAGTAGTAAGTATATTATTAATTGTTCCATTTGTTCCTCCTATTCCACAATTCCTATTTCTTTTATAACTTCCATTTTCTGCTCATGTGTTAAATTCCAATTTTTATATATACATTCTTTTAACTCTAAAATAGCATTCATGTTGCCTTCTACTTTTGCTTTAAAGTATTGCTTTTTAAAATTTGGTATAAAATATTTAAAATGTTCGTAATAATTCATGTACGTTCCTTCCTATATCCTGGCACTACTCAAGGCACTATCTTTGATATAAAATTTTTAGTTGGAAGTGAATACTTTATATCTGTTTTTGTAGGATACAATTTGTCTTTATAGTACCCTGAATAGTGCCAGAATAATTTTTTACAATTTCTTAATTTTCATTCCAGCGATTCCTAGCTTGTTCTTCACATTGACGATATACAACTCTACAAAATTCATGTATAGTCATTAAAATTCTATATTTGTGATAAACCCAGTTATATAAATCTGTTTTTGACACATTAATTTCTTTCCCTATTTTAGAAGCGTTCAAAGATATTTCGGACCATCTATCAGCCTGTATTATGCATTGTTTTGCTAATTCATAAGCCATTGCTCCATCTTCGGAAGATAACCCTTCATAATTATCCAAAATAAATTTATACTGTTTTAAATCTTCTTTAAAAAGCGAATCTAAATTATTCAAATGGCATTACCTCTTTCACTTCTTTTAATATTGTAACTACTGAACCTACATATTTTGGATTAAGTGCTATAACATTTTCAAAACTTAACTCTTCCTGAACACGTTTTTCAAAATCCTTGTATCCATCGAAACTATGTGAAATATGGCAGAGAATTATTTTCTTTGTATTGTGATTCATAGTTCTTTTTAAAAATTCAATTGTCTTTTGGATTGATAAATGTCCTACATCACTAAATAATCGTTTCTTTTTAATTTGTTCTGTCACAGTTAACTCTTCTTTGTTGAACCAATCCTCATCAAAGTTACATTCGATGAGAAAATAATCAATATCCTTAAATTCTAAATTGTCTATATATCCTGTATCTGTTATGTATAAAAGATTTGAACCTGTAATGTTATCACGGATTAAATAATTAACAGGGTGCATAGCATCGTGCTTCACCTCAAAAGCAACGATGCTAAAACTTCCTATTTTAAATGTTTTAAAAGGTTGTATAGCTCTTTTTAAGAAAACAGGTACTTCGACCCTATCAAGTGTTTCTTTTGTACTATAATAAGTTGTTTTTTTATTTTCTGCTAATGTCTTACAACCTCCTATATGATCTCCATGTTCGTGTGTAATTAATACTCCATCTATTTTTATAGGGTTTAATTCATTTCTTAACCGTTCAAATTTAATTCCACAATCTAGAAGAATAGAGGTCTCTCCATTCTCTAGAATGTGAATATTTCCCTTACTACTCGAACTCAATGACTTTAGAATCATTTTGTTCTACCTTAACTTCTTCAATTACTGGTTCTTCTATTGTTTCTATGACTACTGTTTTTTTCTCTTCGAAATCTAAATCATAGTTTGAATTGTCAATTTCTTCTGTACTCATATAAGCATTTTGATACTCAACAGGTACTTCGATTTGAACATCCTTTAAAGCTCTCTTTAAAACTGCCTTTTTATACATTTCAGATTCCCATTTGCTCCATGCTGGTGATAATTTCCCACCCATTTTTTGCTTAGAGGCTTCTTTTACTTGATTTAACTCTTCTAAAGACATTTCAACAATTCTATTTCTTGTCTCATCCTCATACTTCAAAAAACAAACAGCTCCAATAATTTTTTTTATATTAAATGGCTTTGGTTTATAAGTCAGAGAATCTCCGTTTAGAATGTCTATTTCTGGCTCGTACAAATCATCTTCCCTTACTACAAAAGCTGTAGCACTTATTAACTTATCAGCACTAAATTTTTTTACTTTCTTTTGTTTTCCTAAATAAGATTCCTCAAAATTCAGTACATATTTATCACCACTTTTATATGGCAAAATATATAGTTCTTTATTCGCTGGGTTCAAATTTAACTGCGCATAATATAGTAGAGTGCTTGGTAGTCCATCTTTATTGACCTGTTCCCATGTAATCCCCTTATCCTTAAGTGTTTTTTCACAAGCTAATCCTAGATTGAATAATGCATTTTTTACTTCTGGTTTAAGGTCTAAACCCATGCTATTCATCACGATTTCAGCTTCTTTAGAAAGTGTATCTATATATCTATCCCCTGTTGTCTTCAATCCTTTTTTTTCTGCTTTTGTAATTTCATTTTTTTCCATCTTTAGTCCTCCTAATCAACAATTTCTAATGTATATGTAGAATTTAATGTTTTGGCAACGATTCTTTTATCATCTTGTTCACATTCTTTAACTGTACTTGTTAAAATTGAGTGTCCATCATCTCGTAACATAAATAATCGTCTATCTTCTCTTAAAAGACATCCTCTTATTTCGCCAATGTATTTTTTCGTCTTTTCATTTGTGGTATCAATTAATTTTGCTCTAATCATTCCTGACATCATTGATTTACTACCTCCAACTTCTTATTTGCTTGATATTTAGCTCTACAACCAATTAATTGTGTTTCTACTTCTGGAAGTCTTGTTAATTCACCTAGCCCATCAATTAAAATTGGTAGTCGTTTATCTTTCATTCTTTGAATATTATCAATTAGATCTAAAGCAACTAAAATTTTATGACCTGTATTTAAGGCACTATATTCGATTCCATTGATGCAAATTTTAAATGTTTCAACAAGTTTTCCATCTTTGGTTTCCTCTTGCGTTATAAAATCTGCTATCTTGAAATTATGTTTGATTCTTTCTCTTAACATTTCAGCACGTGTATTGTTGAACAGTACTAATTGTTGTTCTTTATCATTTAATTTTTCTTTTTCTTCTAATAAGTCTTGATGAGTATTTTCTAGTTCTTTCAATTGGTCTTTAAAGAATTTAATTGTGTCTGATACCGCCAATTTTTTTGTAATTTCTTCAAGTTCATTTTGGAGTGAAGAAGTATCTTCAATTTCTATTTTTTTATGGTTTTTTATTTTTTCTTCTAGTTCCGAAATATTTTTACTTATTTCTTCCCTTTGCAATTTTAAGTCTGTAATCTTATCGCAATTTTTCGCAATATTATCTTTCATTTGAATTTGAATTGGTGATTCTTGTGTAGAATCAATTTCCTGCGTCTTTACTTCCTCAATTTCTTTTTCTAATTCTGATATTTTTTCTTGATAAGACGTAACCACCACATCAATTTCATTCATCTTTGTAAGTTTTTCTTTTGCCTGTTGTGCATAACCATTTGCTAATTGATTAGATTCCTCTTTTAATTTTGATAATACTTCTTGAACCTTATCTTCTGGCAGTGCTTGTCCACATGATGAACAGGTACTATTTTCAATCTTTACTTCTCGATTCACTTCTTTTTCATACTTGTTTCGTAAATCTTCTCTTTCTGAAATAAGAGTACTTTTTTCTAAATTTAATCTTTCAATGTCAGATTTAACATTTTCAATTGTATTTGTAATTTGTTTAATTTTATTTTCTTTTAAAATGGCAACATCAATATTTGAACTATCATATGTTTTTTGATATTCAACATTTAATTCTGCAAGTCTATGTTGTTCATTTTCATTTGCTATTTTCTCTTGTTTTGTACTTTCTAATTTTCTAACTTCTTCATCTTGCGAAGCCTTTTCAGATTTTAATTCATTGAATTTATCAATTTCTTTTTTTATTGATTCTTTTCTTGCTTCTAACTCTTTAACCTCTTTTTCTTCAACAACTAATGTTTGAATATCATTCGTTTTTTGGTCTATATTCCCAGCAAGTTTTTTGATTTCGTTATTGAGATTTGTCTTTGTTTCTTTAATATCTTCTGCTGTTTTCTCAACACCAACAGATTCAATTTTATCTTTGATTAAATCAAAATTTCCCTTTTCGTAAACTTCTTCGTTTTTAATCTCTCCAACAAGTCCCATGATAAGACTTCTTAAAGCAGTCCAGTGTAAACTTGGAATATAGTCAATATTGGATAACGACTTAAATTCTTCATCGGTGATTAAATATTTCTCCTTCAAATAATCCCTAAATTCATTTACTCCAAATTTAACACCATCAACTTTTATGGTTGTAGCTGTATCCCACGTTCTTTCAATGAGTGTATCATTGAGCGTTAAGGATACGCTTGTAATTAAATCTTCTTTTTCTTCCCCATCAATAATAGGTTTAATTGGAAATTGCTGTTTGTCTGCAAAATTTTTTCCAAACAAACACCATGTTATAGCATCTAAAACGGTTGTCTTTCCGATTCCATTTTCTCCCTCTAAAATATTTTTATTTTCACTAAAATTTAAGTAAAGTTCTGTAATTCCTTTAAAATTTTTAATTCTTATTTCCTTAAAAAAAATCTTCAATTTATTTCCTCTTTTCCTTTGTTATTTTTTAAATCAATTACTATATCAAGTTGACTATTTGTTAATGTAATTTTGCCAGAACAGTGCATGTAAATTATCTTTTTAGGTTCTTCCTGTTTTAGCAATTTATTAAACTCTTTTTTTAACATCTAATTCTCCCTTTTTATAACCTCGTTTATCCTTTTTCGCATTTCTTCTTGCTCTTTCAACGAAGCCTCTTTTACCTCAATTTTTTTATCTATCCAATCTGGAACTTCCATATCAGGTTTACTTTTCCTTTGCTTAAATTGTTCTGTATCTCGTTCGGCTTGCTCTAATGTCATGATATTCTTTTTTCTGTAAGCCTCAAGGATAGCATTGATATATTTAATTCCACTAGCCCCATTCAAGACTGCCTGCTTTATCGCATATCGTGTAACTGCATTATCTTTCCAATTGGATATTTCTTCATACTCAATAGGGTTTAAGGTTCGTCCGAAACTTTCTTCTACAAGAGTATACAAATCTACAAAGGTTTCTTCTTCTCCCCCTATAACCCCCTCTATATCTTCTAAATTATCTGTATTATTTAATAAAGAACAACAACTATTATTTGCTTGTTTTTTAGATTGAATTTCGGTTGTTTTTAGGTTGTTTTTAGGTTGTTTTTTCTTTGCATTATCGTTGCCTATTGGAGCTCCACCTTTAGTACCATTATTACTCTTGGTTTTAATCTTATCTAAAACTCTTTGAAGATTTACCCAAATAGCATATATTGAACTATCCCTTTCAAAATATGGTTCTATATCATCAAACATATATTGAAAAATAGCTAATGACATCTTTTCTTGTTCGGACTTTTTAAGTGTTTTTATCAATAAGTAATTGTTATTGTAAATTGTGAATCTTTCCATATTTCATATCTTCTCATTCCTCCAATTTGCATTTTCTACTACTAGATGTTATAATCTAGTAGTAAAATTATTTTCAATTTATTTTTTTACAATTGATTTATGAGTTCTTGACCAATTCATAAATCTTTTTTTTGCTTTAATCCGTATTGTCTTATCTCATAATAAGAACACGTATAGCCTTTCTCTAGATCACATTGATGTGCTATATCATTAAACGATTTCATTTCTTGTTTAAATATCATTGTTAGTACTATTGTTATAGATATAGTTACTAATGCGCCCAATGTATATTTAAACCATTTTCTGAGTTTTCTCTTTTTCATTTTTTCACCTTTTTAAATAAATTCATATGTTCCATCGTTCTTTAACTTATTTAGTTCTTCCTCTGTATAAAACAAATTGGACTTATTTTTATCCCGAAAAATTATATTGATAGTATCGTAAAATACTTTTAAATTTTTCTTGTATTCTTTTTTATCTTTTGGGATACAATCATCGTGAATATTTACTGTAATGTCATTAATCTTTTTTGTTTTTACTACACTCATAGTTTAGCCTCCTTTTCAATTTAGTGGTTATTTCATATTCAATGTTTATTTCTTTTTATCATTTGAATTACTACCATACTCAGCTAATATCCATAATGTGCAAACGATAGCAATACATATGATAAGTGTCATTTGTACTCCATCACTCATATTTACCCTATTTTCTACTTACTTGTTTACTGTAAGAATGTAACTCTTTCTGCTACCACTCTAGCCTCTTTATCTAGGCACTGGTCGAACACCAATGTATTTAGTAATCGCAATTTTACATAAGATTTGAAAAAAATGATTTGCTGAATCAAACATTAATAAAGAATAAAGGGGGTATTTTTTATTGGTGTCCGATTAGTACCTAGATATTGTTTTTAATTTGATTTGTCTCACGTTCTAATTTATAATTGATTTATAAAGTGAGGTGATTATTTTGTTACAATTTTCTGAATTCATCTATTCTCTTGATGAGGAACAACTAAATAAATTAAAATTTAATATTTAGTGTATCCCCCGAAAATGGCGAAGACATTAACGATTTAGTTATAAAAATTATGGATGTAAATTTTAAACAGATGATGAATTTTCTAGAGCTTTATCACAATTGGTTACAAACTCAATCGAATCAGAAGTAACTACACATTTTGAATGAATATCAATATTTTTCTTCAAAGGACATTCAAATTCGCGCCTTGACTGTTCTTTTTTTATTTCGTGTATTAATTGCTTTATTGTCTCTAATTGTTGTATTAGTTCTTCATAATTTTCAACGCTTATTTTTATAGTAATGTCATTGTTCATACTTTCCTCCTATTCTTTTTGTTCTGGCTGATTCAAATTTGTACCATTTTCGTACATAGATGGTAAAAAAATATCATTTATAGTTTTTCCAAAAAAATTTGCAATTTGAAACATTTCAGTGCTTTTAAAATCTGTCTCTCCCTTTAACTTATATCCCATTTGCTTTTCAGAAATGCCTAGTTTATTAGCCAAATCCTTATTTGTAACATGATTTTCTTTCATCAATAGAATAAGTTTTTTTTGCATTTTATCACTTCCTTTCTTCCCTATTGACAATTTTATTTTAGTACCATTATCGTACATTGTCAACACTTTTTTGTAAATATTTTAACTTTTTGTTCCATTTTCGTAAATTGGTGGTATAATACAGTTATATTGAAAGGAGGTCAACTATGAATGTACCTAAATATGTTGGTGAAAGAATTAAACACTTTAGAACTCAAAAAAATATTACTCAACAAGAATTAGGAGAATATTTAAATACAACATCCCAAACTATTTCAAGATATGAAAGTGGAGTATTGCAAACAAACCATGATGTTTTATTTAAACTAGCAGAATACTTTAATGTATCCATAAATGACTTCTTCCCTCCAATCAATAATGCTTCGAAAGAATTATCTAAAGAACAGGAACAAAAATTATTAAAGGAAGTATTAAAGAAAAAAGGTT
This sequence comes from uncultured Bacilli bacterium, assembly GCA_948629335.1. Lineage (GTDB taxonomy): Bacteria > Bacillota_I > Bacilli_A > RF39 > UBA660 > CATOJL01. The sequence goes on along the minus strand of CAPHZB010000008.1, from coordinate 16,796 downwards.
TCTTAAATGAAAATGAAGAGTTAAGCGAAGAAAATTTTAATACGCTTATTGAGTTTGCAAAAGCAAATAAACAATTCATTATGAAAGATAGTAACAAAGAATAAGAATATCTCTTATAAGAAATATTCTACTAAGATGATATACATCAATATATCAACATTCATTTGTTCTAATTCGTTATAAAAAAAACGCACTTCCAACTGCCACTCCCCCTTTCAGGGTATTTATTATAAGAATAGTTACCATAAAATGGTAAAAATTATTATAAATGGCAGTTTTATGGTAACTAAATGCATTTTTTTATAACAATATTACTTACGGTTAAAAATATGCTAGTACAGGTATTTTTAATATAGATTTTTAAATAGTAAGGAGGTGCGGTGTATGAAAAGTTAATTAAATAAAAAAAGATTAACTAGGAAACATTAATAAATGGGTAATAATGTTAACGATATTAGCAAAGTTATCAATTATGGCTATCGAAAAAAATATTATTTTCTTAACATCAAGATTTCAGAAAATGATATAAAAAGATATAATGGTTATGTAATTCTTTATATTATTAAAGAAGATAATCTGAGATTTTGGACAATCGAAAAATACTTTTTTCCAAAAGTTAAAAAAATAAAAAAATTCAAGAATCTGTTAAAAAATGATAATAGTGTTACTTATTTACTTTATTTAAACGAAAATGAGGAAGAATTAATATACAATATACATTATTTATATTACTTTAATTTTGATATTTCAATTAAAAATAAGTCACTAGAAAATATTTTAAGTTATAATCATTTTAAAGAAATCGATTTAATAAATGATTATAATAAACACTTAACTATATATAATATACTAAAAAACAAATATCATATTAATTTTACATTCTGCTTTCATATTTTTAAAAATAAGTACATAAAACCAATAATTATTAATTTCGCTAAAGCAGAATTAATTAGTTATAATTATGTAATTAAAAACGATATAAAAGAATCTAAGTCTTATGACTTATATAGCAATTTATTGATAGATATGTTAAAAGTTAAAAAAAGTGACTTAAAAAGAACTACTGAATTAGTTTATTTAAAAAAATTCAGAGATATTTTCCCAGACACTATATATCAATATAGAGCTGACTGGCTCGGCAAACAATCAATTGACTTGTATATTCCATCTAAAAGAGTTGGTATTGAAATACAAGGAAAACAGCATTATGAACCTGTAAATCACTTTGGCGGTGAACCGCAATTTAAAAAACAAAAAGAACTTGATTATAAAAAAGCAAAATTATGTAAACAAAATAATATTAAATTATATTACATAAGTAATTGTGAAACAAATTATGAAAATACAACTTTTGATAGTATAGTTGATGAAATAGTTAATAACAATTAAAAAGCCTAGAGGCGCAACTCTAGACATTGAATATGAAAAACCCGTTACAACCACTAAATTGTAATAGACTATAAAATAGACTATAGGCTTTTCGTGTCTAATTATATCACGAAAACCTAAGTAAATGCAATATAAGGAGTGATATAATGAATATATATTTAGAATATTTAAGAAAGTCTCGCGAAGATTTAGACTACGAGCGTAACAATCAAAACTATCAAACCTTGGAACGACATAAAGAAAGATTAAAATTAATTACTGAAAGTACAGGAAGACCCGTTAACGAAGAAAATATTTATGAAGAAGTCGTAAGTGGTGATAGTATTTCGGAACGTCCTGAAATTCAACGATTATTACATGATATTGAAAATCCAACTGTTAAAGGTGTGTGGGTAATTGATGTACAAAGACTATGTCGTGGGGATCTAGGCGACCAAGATAAGATTATAAAAACTTTTAAATACACAAATACACTAATCATTACACCCGAAAAGGAATACGACCTAAGTAATCCAGCTGATGAGGAATACTTAATTGATAAACTCTCCTATTCGCGAAAAGAATACAATAATATTAAAAAGAGATTAAACGAAGGCAGAAAAGACAGTGTCTATAATGGTTGTTTTGTTTCGGGCGTTTGTTGTTATGGATATGAACGTTATAAATTAAAAGGTCAAAAAGGATTCTCATTAAAAATAATAGAAGAACAAGCAGAAATTGTTCGTTTAATCTTTCAATTATGTCTTGATGGAAAAGGAACCTATGCTATTGCTACCCATCTTAACTCGCTAGGTATTAAATCCCCAAAAGGGAGAGATTGGCGAAAAAATGGAATTAGAGAAATGCTTCATAATGAAACATATGCTGGCTATGTGAAATGGCAAGAACGAAAATATATTACGGTTGTCGAAAACGGAGAAATTAAACACAAAACGATACGTCAAAAAAAAGGAGATTATTTGCTCGTTGAAGGAAAGCATGAGGCAATAATCTCTAAAGAAGATTTTGATTTAGTACAAGCAAAATTGAAGGCTTGCTCTACAAAATATGTAAAAGAGGACAAAGAACTCAAAAACCCTCTGGCTGGTATTATAAGGTGTAGTGAATGTGGTTTCGTTATGGCTCGTATTGATGCAAAACAATCTGTTTATTATCGACCACGTAGTGATAAATCAAATCCTATTTATTATTCAAGGAAGCCAGCACTACACTGCACTCACAAATGTAAAACAATATCGCATACGCTAGAATATGTCGAAATTGCATTAATTGAAGCACTTAAAGAATGGCTAGTTGAAAATAAAAAAATCATTGAAAATTATACAAATAATCAGAATTCAATTGTTTCTAGTATAGTTAATCAGTTGGAAGTATTAAATAAAGAATTGAATAAAGAAAAAGCAAAATTAGAACGGCTTCGTGACTTTCTAGATGATGGTATCTATGACAAAAAAACATACCTAGAGCGCTCGCAAATAGTCGAAGAGAATATCAATACTTTAAATTCTCAAATATCAAAAATAAATGCAGAAAATGAAGAAATAAAAATGGAAAAATTAAAAACACTAATTCCAAAAGTTGAATCGTGCATATCTGAATATTTTAATTTAAGTGTTAAAGAAAAGAACGAAATGCTCCGTTCAATTATTGATAAAGTAATTTATACTAAAACAAAAATCAGAAGTGAGAGTGATTTAAAACTTGATATTCATATGAAAATATAAGGAAAGGATAGTTTGTTATATGATTGTGGTATTTATCCGTCGATTGCGCCTATCGCGAAAGTGATAAAGGATGCTAGTCCGACCCATAAGGCCTTTGCACTCAGTCCTCCCTTAATTTGTTTTAACTCTACATCACTAATCATGTCCATAATACATACCTCCTAAAAAATTGACATAATGATAACTCTGATAATGTTTTTCAAAATTCTTTTGAACATTGTTCCCCCGTCCTTTCCACTTTTTTAATTGCCCATGAGGTGTAAACATATAAATTCTTTCAAATAAGTCCATTAGGTTATAACGGTGTGAAATGACTACAATAATCTTATCCGAGTACATCTTTAAAAGACTTTCCATAATATCAATTTCCTCTCCTTGATCTAGCCGATTTAATGCTTCATCTAAGACAAGCAAGTCAAAATCCTCTATCAAAGCCCTAGCAAGAACAATTTTCTGTTTTTCCCCCGAAGATAGATTCTCTCCTCTTTCTAAAAGAGGAAGATATTTATGTTTTTCGATGATTTTATCTACGTGTGTTACCTTCAAAATTTCCTCTAGTTTTTTCTCTTCAATTGTTCTTCCTAATAAAATATTTTCCATAATGGTCGTTGTATAAATCATTGCCTCTCCACTAACATAACAGCCATTTACCCTAGTAGATGTCTCTTCTCCATTTACAAATCTTCCATCACTTTGATAATCTCCTAGAATAATATGAGCAAGCGTACTTTTGCCAATACCACTTTCTCCTAATAATAAAACAGGAAATTTTTTCTTTAAATCCAAGGAAACGTTTCGAATCTTTCCATAATAAGGATAAATTACATTCTTTAAACTAAGTTGATTTACCGTTACAGTCTTTTTTTCCTGCTTTTCTATATTCATATTCTCAAGAGCCCATTTCATTTCCTCTTTTTGAATATAAAGATTAGACAAACCAAGAATAAACTCGTTCATTTTTTCAAATAAATAAAAGAGTACCAGTAAACCTTCTAAAGATATTTTCTGATGTATAAGAAGTCCAAAGAAAATACCTTTTAGAAGAATATCACTTCCACTTTTGATGCCATCTAACAACGTTTCATATCTCAGATAAGAAATATTTTTCTTTGTTCGCCTTTCCAAATAGGATTTTGTATACCTAGCCTGTCTTTTGATGAAAATAGATTCTATCTGCATTTCATCAATAGTTGAAACACTCGATAATGCTTCCATCTCATTTCTTCTAGCCAAACTCATCTCCTCCTTTAAATCAAGAAGAAGGATTCTTTGTTGTCTTCCAGCATAAATGTGAACCAAAAAATGAATACTTAAATAAAGAATAAAATAAACAATTACACTTTTTTGAAAAAAGAGAAATACAATAATGCCTAAAAATGGAAGCCCTTCAAAGAAAATAAAGAATAAAATATCGAAAAAATAGTCCATAATGCTTTCTAACTGTTCAAGCTTCAAAAGCAATTCCATACTATTTTTCCTCTTCACCTCATGATAAGGAAGTGTGTAGACCCAATCATAAAATTTTTGTTTTAAAGAAGTATAGATTTCTTCGTTACACCGAATCATCCTCTTTTTACGAATATAATTTAAAAATACCTTTAAAATAGAGAAAAGAAAGAGAAAAACAATTGAAATTTGTAGAAGATGTATGTTTTGTTTTTTTGAAATCATAAGAAGAAAATAGAAGGAAGAAACACATAGCATTTCCAAAAAGAAGATAGTAAAAGAATAAAGTGTGATATGGAACAGTTCTTTTTTAAATGATTTCACGATTTTGAAAAACCATTTACCTATCTTCTCACTTTTTCTTTTTTCAATATGCATAGGATACAATAATAAAATAGAATTTAGATAAATTGCCTCAAATCTTGAAATCGACATTTTTAATAGTCTTCCTTCTTTTGGATCTGCTACGAGAATATGATTTTTCTTTATTTTGTAGACAATAATGTAATGGTAATATTTTTGGTCAATAAAAACATGTGCTATAAAGGGAAAATGTATATTCTTTTGTAAATCATCTACACTGGCATGATAAGAATCTGTTTGAAAACCTAATGCTATTGCTGCCTCTTTTAAATCATATAATGTTGTTCCTTCTTTGTCTGTCTTACATAGTTTTTTAATTGTTTCTAACTTTTCATATCCTCCATAATACTTTAAAAGCATATAAAGACAAGTTGGTCCACAGTCTTCTATACTTGTTTGTTTAACAACTTTAAATTGGATACTTCTCACCTCCTCACCATTAACATAATAGAAAAGGAAAAGAATTCCTTTAAAAAAATGAAAAAAAAAATAACTTTTTTCACTTTTTATGTATAATACTAAGAAAACTAACCATTCACGAACTACCTCTTGCGCGAAATAAAAAAGAAAACTCTATATTTTGAGAGTTCCTTGTATTATAAAAGATATAAAAAAAAGGTTTCTTCAAAATAAAACCTTTCATCCTTCATAAAATGAAAAAATTCACCATAGCCCTAAATTTTTAAATACATAGAGTCGCTTCTTCTTTTCTAATGGTTATTTTTATAAATTCTTATATAAGTAGAACCATATTTTTTCTCTTTCCATAGAGAAAATGTCGAAGTAAATTCTTCTTTTTCATATTCGCAAAAAAGAAGACCATTTTTTCTTAATAAATTTCTTTCCTCAATCAGTGTAACCGCAGGAACAAGTAGGTTTTTATTATAAGGGGGATCTAGAAAAATCAAGTCAAATTGTTCCTTTGTATTTTTTAAATAAGTTAAAAAATCGGCTTTAAGAATCGATACTTGTTTCATTCCTTTTGTATTCTCCTTAAGAGTATCACAAGCAATTTTGTTATTATCTACAAAAAGGCAAGACATAGCCCCATTAGATAAGGCCTCAATTCCAAGAGCACCACTTCCTGCAAAAAGGTCCAATACTTTTTTCCCTTGTATTTCATTTTGTAACATAGCAAAAACACTTTCTTTTACTCGTGCCATTGTAGGTCTTGTTCCTTCAATCGTAAATCCTTTTAAATTTCTTCCTTTATATATTCCACTAATTACTCGCAAAACAATCGCCTCTTCTTTATTTTAACACATTTATTTTAAAGAGGACATTACATTTTCTAATATTTCTAATGTTTTTATTGTAGAAGAAATTCGATCCGATAATCGAAGAGAGTAAGCTTCTTTGACTTGGGCTTCAAAACTTTTAAAATTGGCTGGATTCCGATTTAAATATTTATACCACTGGGAGTTTTGTCTCAAGAAACGTTGGTAGTTGGGGTTATTTTTTATTTTATATTGTATTTCTAGAGTCATTAATCCTCAAAATGTTTATATAAAGGTCGTGGTTTATAAGAAGTTGGTTTAGTATCCACTGTTTTATTAGGTCCTAACTCCTGTAATACTCCAATAACCCTTTGTACACTATTGATTCCCTCTTCTACCTTACTCAAATCTGCTGTTTTAAGCCATGTTAAAATATCCGTAACTCCTAGTGTTTGGGTAGCAACAGCCTCACTTTTAGGAACATCGATGTAATTTTTCCACACCTCTTCCTTTTCCCCATATAAGTCATACATTTCATAAAATTTTTGCCATGTCATCGTACCTTCTCTTACATATTTTAAAAGTCCCGGATTTTTACGAACAAAATTTTTAAAGTCTGCTATCATGTTAACCACCTAATTAATTATATGTGTTTTTAGCTTATGGTTTCCATTTTTTAAAGCTTCGTCGAGCCAAAAATACCGATTCTGTTTGAAATCACAAACCAAAATATGGTTGTGATAGACATGAAAAATTTGATAAATGGAAGGAAGAATCTTATCCGTTTCCACAAGAATGTTTGTATAATGGATTTCAAAAGTAGTACTTTCAAAAAAGGAGAGCATTTTAAATGTATTTTTCTTTACTTTAATAGCTGGTACTTTTTCGATCATATAGTTTGATAATAATTTTACGTCCATTAATGTACAAACCTGATGGTAAAGAGATAGTCCATAGTTCACATTTTTTTTATCCATTCGATATAATTTTTTTAAAAGAACAAATAAAGGATTGGTATTTTTAAAATATAACTGAAATGCATCTGGTTTTATAATAAATAAATGATATGTGTTCAATCAAATCACCCATTTTATTATAAAAAAAGGAAATTGGATTCGCTGTCGAAAAAAAGGAACCTAGTTCCTTTTTATAAAATATTTTACTAAATAGAATAATAGACAACAGAAGAAGAAGACAAGTATCCAAACAAAGATATCATAAAGGAGTCCTGTTGCATATTTTGCAATGATGGAAAGTAATGAACTAGGAATATATGTGTTTACAAAATCAGCAATCGCTTTTACTCCAATATGATTTGCAATGAAATGAATAATATGGAAAAACATTTCTATAATACAAATAAAGTATACGACATTTTTGAAATCTTTAAAGAAGAAAGCAACAGCAACAACTAAAATTAAGAATATAACCAAATCCATACATCATCCACCTATCCTCATTTATTATATAAGAAAATGGGTTCTATTTCAAGATGTTTTTCAAAGAATCTCCCTTTTTAAATTTGGATTCTTTAAAGCACTTATAAGTATATCAATCTCTTCTTTCGTATTATACATGGCAAATGAGAGTCGGACTGTATTTTTAACACCTATGTCCTCTTTTAGAATTTTCGCACAATGATTTCCTGCCCGTACACAAATATGGTATTTGTTTAGATAAATTGCCAAATCTTGCGCAAAAACACCATCCATATTAAACGCAATAATAGAGCTTTCTGCATCCTCATTATAAATGGTAATGTTTTCCATTTTTTTTAACTTAGAAACACAATATTTTTTTAATGAAACTTCATGTTTTTTTATTTTCTCTAGACCTATCTTTTTCACGTAATCAAGGACGCTTCCAAAAGCAATTACATCGGCAATATTGGGTGTTCCTGCTTCTAACATGCTTGGTAAATCATGATAAACGCGAACTCCATCATATGAGAAGGATGCATTCATTCCTCCCCCAAAAATGATAGGGCGAATTTGATGTAAATGGGCTTCTTTTCCATATAAAACACCAACGCCTGTTGGTCCATATAATTTATGAGCTGAGAAAGCTAAAAAATCAATATCCATCTTTTCTACATTGATAGAATCATGAGCTACACTTTGTGCTCCATCAACGACAACTAAAATTCCCTTTTCATGAGCATATTTACAAATTTCCTCGATAGGACGAACATCACCGATGACATTTGTAATATGAGCAAGAGAAATTACTTTTGTTTTTTCAGTAACTACTTTTTTTATGTTTTCTAAAGTGACTTTATGATCTTCTAAAGGAATATAAGAAACTTTAATTCCAATCTCATCTTGTAATTCAAACCAAGGAAGGACATTAGATGCATGTTCAGATACAGTAATTAAAACTTCATCATTTTCCTTTAAATCGTATTTAAAATAACCAAAGATAATTTTATTTAAAGCATCTGTCGCACCACTTGTAAAAACAATTTCCTCTGTTTTTTTAGCGCCTATAAAATCACGCACTTTTTCTCTCGTTCCTTCATATAACATATCCACTTTTAAACCCATATCATAGTCTCCACGATGCGCATTCGCACTATAATTATCGTAATAATCCATTAAAGCTTCCTTCAATACCTTTGGTTTTAATGCAGTAGCGCTATTATCAAAATAAATAATATCTTGTTTTAAAAGGCAAAAATCTTCTCTATTCATACCTCACCTCCAATACTTTTTCATAATTTCATCTATGTTATAAAAATCTCCTTTTAAAAAGCCCTTGATATAAAGTTTTTTCGCCTCATGTTCCTTAATCCCTCTTGTATACATATAATAAAGCGTTTCTGCATCCACCGAAGAAATATGACCGCTATGGCTTGCTTCTACATCATTTTCCTCAATAAGAAGAATGGGTTTAATCGTTGAATTTTCTCTATTTTCCTTTAAAATAAAGTTACTTTGGTTTGCTTTACAACTTCGCATTTTATTATAAATCAAAGTTGCGACATGAAGACGCACACAGCCTTTTTCTATAGTTACAAGTTTATTTTCTATATCACTTTCAGTAGTAGGATAATTATGGTAAACCATCATATCCAGTTCGCTTTTCCCTTTAATAATGCCCCTCATCGTCGAATGAATAGAGGCCCCTACCCCATTTAGATAAAAAAGATCTAATTCCTTTACAAAAGAGGCATCATAAAATTTCTGGACAAAAACATTTGCTTGTTCATAAATACAATATTTTGTTTGAATTTTTGTATTTTTTGCTTCTTTGATTTCTTGCATATGAAATGTAACATTTGGATTTACGATAATACTGACATCAAGTTTTATTTCTTTGGATTTTTTATAACATATACGTAAGGAGGTATCTTGTTTGACTTCAATATTCATCTTTACAATATCATAAAAGTCTAATTTATCAGATAAAGTAACTTCTAAAGCTCTATCTTCTTTTTCTAAAAAAACACCATCCTTACTTACCATTATTATATTCTCTACACCTTGAACTTGTCGCATCATAAATCACGCTTTCTTAAAATTATCGTACCCATTTTTTTCAATTTGTTCTACTAAAGTAGCATCCCCCGTCGTTTTGATTATTCCATCCATTAAAATATGCACGAAATCAGGTTTAATATAGTCAAGCAATCGTTGGTAATGCGTGATAAGTAAAAGTCCTGCTTGTTGTTCCTCTTGGTATGCATAAATATGTTCTCCAACCGTTTTTAAACTATCCACATCTAATCCAGAATCAATTTCATCTAGAATAGCCATCGTTGGTTTTAGCATATACATACTTAGTATTTCCATTTTCTTTTTTTCTCCCCCTGAAAATCCTTCATTGAATGGACGATTTAAAAATTCTTTTTTCATATCTAATTTTTTCATGTAGGTGTCAACTTCTCTAGCAAAAGCTAACATTTTAAAAGATTCACCTTCCTTTGTAGAAACAGATGCTTTTAAAAAGTCTGCAGTTGTTACCCCTTCAATTTCAGGAGGATTTTGAAAAGACAAAAACAATCCTTTTCTAGCTCGTTCATCTGTACCCATATGTGTAATATCTACATTATCTAAAAGAATACTTCCCTCTGTTACTTCATAGTTTGGATTTCCCATAATCACATGGGACAAGGTAGATTTTCCTACCCCATTAGGTCCCATAATCACGTGAACCTCTCCACTTTTTATTGTTAAATTTATTCCTTTTAAAATTTCTTTACCTTCTATTTTAGCATGTAAATTTTTTATTTCTAGTGTATGCATAAATACCTCCAATACTTCTATTTTAGCACATTATCACTTTTTTTGTATAAAATTCTTTTGTTTTATCAATATAAAATAGAATATTCGCAGATATTCACGAAAAAAAGGGTTTTACTCTTTTTTATTTTTTTGGTATAATACTCCTCGAGGAGGAAATGTATGGAATGTATTTTTTGCAAAATCACAAAAGGGGAAGTAGAATCCTATATTATTTATGAAGATGAGATTGTAAAAGCAATTCTAGATGTGAATCCAGTCGCGAATGGGCACACACTAATTCTACCAAAGAAACATTATAAAGATTTGGACGATATCGATGAAAAGACAATTACACATGTTATGATGGTTGCCAAAAAGGTGAAAAAAATAATCGAAGAAAGACTTTCTCCCCTTGGTGTTACTCTCATTCAAAATAATGGAGAACCTCAGGAAATTAAGCATTTTCACTTACATTTAAAACCTTGTTATCCAAAGGGAACAAGAAAGATATCGTTAGATAAGGTATACGAAAAATTAGTCAATAAAGGCTAAAAAGATTTGTAATAAAACAAATCTTTTTTTTATACCCCTGTTTTTAGGAAACAAGAGATTTCGAAATAGTAATAACAGGGCGAATTCCATAACCACTAGTACTATAAGAAGTCCACATGAGTTCGCCTAAACGATTTATCTCATATATGAGTGAAGAGGTTGCATTTATCAGTGTTGTTGAATCTACCCAATAACCTACAGTCTGTTGCCTTGTTGGATTATCCTCATTTCCTTGATGGTAGTAGTTATTGTCTGCTATACTACACCCATAATTATTCGTAGTAGAACTATTTGTACAATTAGCAGTATAGTTATACAACCAATCATATCTACTTGAGCCAGTTGTCTTAGCTACTTGTGCCTGCCAGCCTGTTCTTCTATCATAATCGGTTCCCTTTCCATCTAAATAAAACCATGAAATATCTTCCTTACTCGAATGCCAACCTAATGTATCTTCACGATTCGCACCTGTAATCTCTGCTACTTCATCTGCTGTAATGAATCTAGCGGTTTCTTTAATAAAATCCTGCCATGCATTCGTATCCTCTTCCAAGCGTGCTTTCGCAAGTGTCCCTTCTTTTATTGCAGAGGCAGAACTATTACTCCAATTAACACTAACAAACGTATTATGATCAAGAATCATTGTATAATTTTTTCCGTCATCTTTATATGCATACCATTTCATACAACCATTCGTTATTGTTGTCGGGGTTCCATATTCATTGACGTTTGCTAAAGCTTCTTCTTTGGTACACTTTTTACTTATATCTGTTGGATCTAGATAAACAATAGCCAAATACGTTTTATCTTTGGCTATCTCTATCGTTGCTCCACTTTCTATTTTGGGCTCCTCTGGTCCACTTGGTATAACACTCCCTGTTCCATCACATTTATCTAAAAATCCTTTTTGTGAAGTACATGTTTTAAACTCTTTTGTTTCCATATTCATTTCATAATGTACATAATATGCATTAAACCGTAGATTTGCGGTTTCAACAAAGCCATTATTTATTTTTATCTCGTTATTTACTCCATTATAAGGCATATCTCCTTTAATTTCTAAGTTTAGAATCCCTTCATTATTTTCATCGACAACGGTTTTTCCTTTTACTTTATAAATTTTTCCATCTGTATTTTCTATGTTATTAATCATCAACATATTTTCGATTGTATCGACATAAAACAGGGCACTTTCCTCAGCTGCTTTTAGTCTTGATTTATTTACTAAACTTAAAATTAATGGCACTGCAATAAGTGCAATAACTGCTAGTATTACAATCACAGCTAACAATTCAATTAACGTAAATCCCTTTTTCATTCCATCACTCCTCATAGTATCAGTATAACATACACAAAAGAAAGATACTACCTTTTATAATAAATAGACCTAACTTTTATTACGTTTTAGTGTTTTAATCATTTTCTTCAAAAAAGCAAATTCTGAACTCTTACAAGATAGTAAAGTGTACAGAAAATTAGGAAGGAGTAAGCACAAAATAGCATTTATAAATAATTCTAAAAAGACATTTGAAAAAGGAAGAAACGACATGATGGTAACAGAAAGGATAAAAACAATACCTGTTTTTAAAAGATTAAGTGCATGAATTTTGAAATAGTCTATATACCTTTTTCCAAATAATCTTTTAAATATATATTTAGGAAAACTATATAAGAATAATACCATCGTACTACAAATGGTTCCCATTAATACTCCTGCTAATCCAAAAAATTTCACAAAAAGAAGGGAGAAAACAATATTAATTACAGCTTCTATAATTGAAATATATCTGTCTTCAAAGAAAATCCCAGCTGCTTCTTTAAAGGTCGTATCTGTCTTTCTAAGGCCTTGTACATAGAAGTTCAAAACAATAGCTAGAAGAACTCCTTTTGATAACACATACTCCCCTCCTATCCATATGGTAATAAAAGGTTCAATTAATACAAAAAGACAGATTGCACAAAAACAATAAATCCATGAATTAGCAAACAACATTGTCTTATAAATTTGTAATGTCTTTTTTGATTTATCCTCAACAATTAAGTTTCCAACACTTGATGTAACCGAACTAAAAATCTGTCCAAAAAGAATATTTACATAGTTTGTAATAAAATAATAATTGTTATATAATCCTAATTGGTTTAAACCCAGTGTCATAGAAATAATAATGCTATCAGTTCCACTTACAACATAATCTCCAATTTTATGAAAGAGAAGTCCCTTTACTTTTTGATGGATATTTTTCTTTAACTCTTCTTCGATAGGTACAATATCCTTATCTTTTAAATAAGGATATTTTTTGTTAGCAACATGGTTTATTGAAATATTTTCAAGTAACCGAAAAAGAACACGAATAATTAAATATAAAATAAAGTTTTTTGTCAAAAATAAAATGATAATTTGAACAATATTTACTAAGAGTAAGTAAACAATATTGATTTTACTAATGAAATATTCTTTTTGATCTGCTTGAATAATCGAACGCTTATAAGTCATTAAATAAGAAACAATAGAATCACTTAAAAAAAGAATAAAAGTAAGTTGTAGATTCACATCTATAGAAATATCACCTACAAAAAGAGGGATAAATGGAAGTAAACAAAGACCAATTCCCAGAATAATCAAAGCAATAATTCGGTATATTTTTTGATAATATTTTACTAAAGTTTTGATTTTTTCTATGTCATTTTCGGCAACAGGTTTATATAGATTGTAGATAATAGCGATTCCAAAACCAAGTTCAGAAATGGATAACATCGAGATAATACTTGTAAATAAGCTTTTGAGTCCATTGTATTCGCTTCCAAGAATACGAATAAAAATTGATTGGGCAACTAATCCTACTAAAATAGTAATTGAATTTAAAAGAATATTATAAAAAATATTTTTAATCGAATTCGTTGTTCTCAGACTTCATCCCTTCTTTCCAAGTTTTAGTTCCTCATCCATTCCATACCTACCCTTATTCCAAAAATAAGTATACTTAAATCCATCAGATAATAACATAGCACATACTGTTCCACTCGTTCTTCCACCAATAAAATAATCACATTTTGATAACAAATAAAGAGTTGTTAAATAATCTAAGTTTTTTTTATAAATATCTACACCTTTCTCTTCATCTAATTGGGCGATATATTTATCTTTTTTATAAGTATAGCGTAACCCATCTAGGTAAAGAAGTTTAGATGCATATTTTTCTTTAAAAGCATTTAGAATTTCCTCATCTTCAGTTGCTAAGAAAATAAAATCAATTGCCATTTTTTTTGATAAGTTGTCAATCTTTAAAATGATTTCATCTACAGTTGGCTGCACAGGATGCCCAAAAGGTTTTAAATGAACATAATCTGTACCACGACATAAAACACCAAGAATGTTTTTTTTATCTGAAAAAATTTCATTTTGTTTTTTTTCTAAATACTCTTTTGTATTTAAATTAAATTTCATATATTTTTTTGCCAAAGTATGCCAATAGGAAACCAATTCTTCATTTGTAAAAAATTCCATACTATCACTAGGTCGGATATCATAGATTTGATAAGTAATCTGTGCACTTTTTTTTGTGATTTCTTCCTTTTTTATAGAAATGGGCTGTTCAAAATAAAGTTCCCATGCATTTTTTTTTCCTTGTTCCCCTTTTGATTGACAACAATTCTTTTCTGTTTTCATATCAATAACGGGAAGAACATCGTGAGAAATAGCATAGTGTATTGCCCCTAAGTTGGTTATAATATAAGAGCCTAATCCTAGATTTTCTCCTTTTCTACGAATAATTAAATATTTTTTATTCTTTTTTATTCTTTCTGATTTTTTAGAAAGTGTATGGTAAAAATTTTTTAAAAATTCTTTGATTTTATACTTCACTTTTACTCCTCCATCCATGCGAAAAAATTCGTATAGGTTTGTTCATCTTCACTATTTTGACAGTTTAAATATAAGTCCTTTGGTGGAAGTAGAATGTCCACACGTTTTGATAAATAGGCTGCCCACCAAGAATATGTACTATTGGTTAAAATATGACGTTTACATAAGCGAAGACAATTCCAATCTTTCAAATCTTTATTCTCTCCTTGTGTACTTATAACACGAATAGGCCCATATTCCTTTAATTTTTCAATTACTTTTGCATCTTGACATGCAACATAGAAAATACAATTTGGATTTTTTTCTTGTACTATCCTCATCTTTTCGATGTAATATTGTATATTGAAACTGCGACCTTCTTTTACAAAGTCTCCTAAACGAATATGAAGGGCTACACTATCTATTTGGCTAATTTCTTCGAAGATCTGTTTTGTTTCTTCATCTACTGTGAAGTTGAAACAAAATTGAAGAAACAGTTCTTCTTTATAGACATCAAAATAGGAAGAACATTCAAAACAACCATTTAAGATATAATTTTTATAAGTAAGAGGGATTTCTTTTAAATGCCGGCTCTCTTTCTCTTTTTCAATTAAGGTGTAATGGTGTGGAAGAAGTTTAAAGAAAAGTCCCCACATTTTATTTATTATTTTATAAAGAGTGATATTTTTTATTCGATCCATGCGTACTACTTTTTTTATATATTTTCTATTTAAAGTAAATTTGTCTAAAACATACGGTCTTTCTTTTGCTCTTTTATAGTCTGTTTCCACATAAATAAAGATTTTTTGTTTCGTTTTTCTAGCCAAAGCATATGCTGTTGCATACATAAACATTTGGTTGCCTTGCCCAGCACCATGTAGTATTCTAAGTACAATCATAGATTTCCCTCTCATTCAATAGTTAAAATAATGTATAATACATACTTTTTAGTTGATATTTAAAGTAGATATTTCTGATAAATGGACTTTTATTTTTATATTTCTTTAATAGTTTCATTTCTTTTTTAAAGAAAGCATTTATGTCTCTTCTTTCTTTTCGTTTAAAAAATTTAATTTTACTAAATTGATAATAATAATGCACTATTTTAAGTGGCTCAATATACTGTCTAAATTTTTCCATGTTGTTATTCTCTGCATAGAATTTTTCGATTTCCAAAAAAGCATCTTTTATACTTAAAATTTTTAAATCATATTTTCTAGAAAGACTATTTTCAACAATACGATAGTTAAATAAAGAGTCGGAAGTAAAAGAGACTTTCTTGCACCATAGGATATAAGATAAATAAAAGACAAGGTCTTCCGCTATGGAGATTTGCTTCCATTCAATTTGTTTTTCCTTTAAAATGGAAAGACGATATAATTTATTCCCAGGAAATGGTGCAAAAGAGCAATACTTGAAAGTAGGCGAATCCACTTCATATAATGCCACTTCCTTTTTATTTTCTAAAAAAGTTCCATCTTGTGTTACAATATCATAGTTTCCAATCACTAAGTCTGCATCTTCCTTTTTCATAATAGCAACCATTTCTTCCATCCTATCTGGATGCATAACATCATCAGAATCAAAAAAGGAAATGTATATGCCATGAGCATGTTTTAATCCAAGATTTCGTGCTATAGAACAACCTTTATTTTCCTGATGAAATACATGTACTCGATTATCTTTCTTTTGATACTCTCTACATATTTCAAGGCAATCATCTGTTGAACCATCATCAACTAGAATAATTTCTAAGTTTGAATAGGTTTGTTTTATTACACTATCTAGACAGTCTCTTAAAAAAAATTCTACATTATAAATTGGAATGATTATCGAAACCAAATCCTCCATTTCCACACCTCACTTGCTTTTCCCTTCATCTATCATCTTACATTCAAAATAGCTTCTTCTTAAAATAAGATATACTATTTTATCCGTAAACAGTATATCATTTTATGAATTTATTTACAACTCTTTAAAATTGTTTAGCAGGATGAAATTATAGTTTCGATTTTAAATATGCATTTAACCGTTATATTAC
>CAPHZB010000007.1 GCA_948629335.1 uncultured Bacilli bacterium | reverse complement strand
ATTTAATTTGACGAAAAATGCCATTTTTTTGATAAATTAAAGTGCAGATCTATATATATTTATAGATACGCAAATTAATCTGAAATAAAATCGTCAAATTAATTTGTATAAAATACAGATTTTCACACTAAAATAACCAGTTTTCATCAAATTAAAATAACTTTTTTTTCGCTACTTTAATTTAGACCACCTTACTAGGTTCATTTAAGATAAAATAAAAGAGATGTTGGGAAACTAAGAAATTAGTTTCCCAACATCCCCTTCTTTTTTGACACTATTTCATTTTAATCCATCCATAGGATATTAATCCTTACAAATGAATCTGCTTTATCGTTAAACTGTTACTGTTATTTAATGTTACTGTTGTAGCAACTGAAGATGATATCGCAAGATCGATAACACTATTTTCATTAAACGTATAAAGCATATTTCCACAGAAAGTTTCACTTTCTGCAGGCGATACTACTTTAGTATTTTTTGTTACTGGAATTTCAACGCCATTTTCACGTACTGAAACTGTTACTGAAGCCGTATCAGAAACAGAAGCATTTAAGACATAATTAATTTCATATACACCATACTCTTTAATTATTACACTACTAAGTGAACTATAATCAACATTTCTTAATACTGAAAAATTTAATAGTGGAACCTGTACCGGAGAAGAAACTCCTAAATTTAAAACTTCAGAAGTTGTGCTGAATCTTTCACCATATGCTCTTAATCCTACAGAAGTACCAATAGGTCCTGTGGGTCCTGTGGGACCCATTAAACCAGTGGAACCTGTTGGACCAGTTGGTCCCTGAGGAACAGTAAAATCAAATACATATTTCTTAGAGTCCATCGTTTACTCCTTCCTATTTTAGTATATGTAACTTTTTCTATTATGCATATTAATATCTCCTAATTCACTCAATATCTATCCAAAAAAAAAAGATGACTTTATGCATCTTTTTCCACAAGTTCTAAAATTACTTTTAACGCATCGTCTCCTCTACGTTCATCTAATTTTAATATTCTTGTATATCCACCATTACGAGCAGCATAACGAACTGCTAAATCATCAAATACTTTCTTTACAGCTTCTGTATCATTTTGTAAGAAAGCTAAAGCTTTTCTTCTAGATACTAAAGAACCACTTTTTCCATATGAAATCATTTTATCAACAAATTTACGAGTTTCTTTTGCTCTTGCTTCTGTTGTTTCAATTCTCTCATACATGATAAGGTCTTTTGTTAAATTAGCAAGCATACTTCTTCTATGTTTATTGTCTCTACCTAATTTCCTATAAGCCATACTTTACCTCCTTATTAGTCATCTTCTCTAAATTTAAGTCCCATATCTTTAATCTTATCAATAACTTCTTTCAAAGATTTCTTACCTAAATTTCTAATCTTCATCATTTCTAATTCAGATTTTTCTGTTAAATCGCCAAGCGTATTAATACCTGCTCTCTTAAGGCAATTATAAGCTCTTACAGAGAAATCTAAATCATCAATTGATGTTTCTAATTTCTTAAGTTTACTATCTTCTTGTTTTGCTGTCATAATTCCTGTCATATCTGAAATTTCGCTTAATTCAGTTAAAACATTAAAGTGTTCAATTAATATTTTTGAGCCAAGTGCTACTGCTTCCTCTGGGCGAATAGAACCATTTGTGTTTACATATAAAATTAATTTGTCATAGTTCGCATCTTGTCCTACACGAGCTGCCTCTACCTCATAATTGATTCTTTCAATTGGAGAGTAAAGTGCATCAATAGGAATATATCCAATTGGAGCATTTTCAAGATATTTTTTATTATCTGTTGATGGAACATATCCACGACCATTCGCTATCATTAATTCCATTTCTAATTTACCACCTTTTGAAACAGTCGCAATTACTTGATCTGGATTAACAATCTCTATATCTGCATCAACTTTTATATCAGCGGCAGTAACTGTTTTCTCTTCAGATACACATAATGATACAGTTTTTACTTCATCACTATGATTTTTAACAACTACATTTTTTAAATTAAGAATGATAGAAGTTACATCTTCTACAATTCCATCTATTGTTTGAAATTCATGCATTGCTCCTGTAATTTTTACAGCAACAATTGCACTTCCTGGCATACTTGATAGTAATACTCTTCTAAGTGCATTCCCTAAAGTTATTCCAAATCCTCTTTCAAGAGGTTCTAATTCAAATTTACCAAAATTATTACTTTCTATATAATCTGTAATTTTATAAATTGGTTTTTCAAAGTTTAACATGTTCACACACTCCTTTTCTTTATCCACGTGGACGTTTTGGTGGACGACATCCATTGTGTGGTACAGGTGTTACATCTGTAATTGAAGTGATTTCAAGACCTGCTGTCTGTAGTGAACGAATTGCTGTTTCACGTCCAGAACCTAATCCTTTTGCAAATACTGCCACTTTACGCATCCCCATATCATAGGCAACCTTTGCTGCAGCTTCTGCAGACATACCTGCTGCAAATGGAGTTGATTTCTTACTTCCTTTAAATCCTAATGTTCCAGCAGAAGCCCAACTAATTGTATTTCCTTCTTTATCACAAATGGTAACAATTGTATTATTGAAAGATGTATGAATATGTGCTGTTCCTTCTGGTACATTCTTTTTCACTTTACGTTTTCTTGGTTTATAAGCCATACTATATAACCTCCTTTTTCATGAATTACTATTTCTTCTTGTTAGCAACTACTTTTCCTTTACCTTTACGTGTTCTTGCATTTCTATTTGTTCTTTGTCCACGAACTGGTAATCCTTTTTTATGACGAGTTCCTTCATAAGAATTAATTTCCATCTTTGTTTTAATATTCATAGTGATTTCTCTTCTTAAATCACCTTCGATTGTATATTTTTCAACTTCATCACGAATACGACCTAATTCATCGTTATCTAATTCCCCAGCTCTTTTATTAATATTGACATTTGCATCTTTTAAAATTTGGTTTGATAAACTTCTACCAATTCCATAAATATAAGTAAGTGCAATTTCAATTCTTTTATTATTTGGTATATCTACACCTTTAATACGTGCCATAAATTACCTCCTTTACCCTTGTTTTTGTTTATGCTTAGGATCTGTACAAATAATTCTAAGCTTTCCATTACGTTTAATAACTTTACAATTTTTACAAATTGGTTTAATTGATGATCTTACTTTCATACTTTCCCTCCTATTTCGATAGGTAACTCACATATTTCATAAATATAAATGTTCGCCTGTTAAAATGAAACCAATTTCTTAGTCCGATTTGAACAGAAATGTGAGTCTTACATTTACATTTTTCTCCACGTAATACGTCCCTTTGTCAAATCATATTCTGATAATTCTAAAGTGACAGTATCTCCTGGTAGAACACGAATATTATTCATTCTAAGTTTTCCAGATAAATGTGCTATAACAATATGTTTATTTTCAAGTTCGACACGAAATTGTGTACCTGGTAAAACTTCTACTACTTTTCCTTCTACAGAAATTGCAGTTCCTTTATCCATCTTATTTTCAACTTCTACCTTTTTTTTATTTACTGGTTTCTTCGCCATTTTATCACCTCTTGGTTCACGTTTCTTTTTCTGGTTGCCTTTCTGATTTGTCTATTTACTTAAACTTCATTTAAAATTAGTTCAATTCTTTTAAATACTTCTTCTGTTTTAAGAGAAGCATCAATTTCTTTTAACAACCCTTTTTCTTGGTAAAAAGAAATTAATGGACTTGTTTCACGCATATATGTTTCATAGCGTAAATCAAATGTTTCTTCGTTGTCATCTTCTCGACTGATAAGTGAAGTGTGACAAGAACCGCATAGTTCTTCTGTCATTTCTTCCATCTGCATATTATAAATTTTTCCACAAGTAGGACATGTACGTCTTCCGATAATTCGCGCCTTTGCTACTTCTTCTGGAATAGAAAGATATAAAACTGCATCAAGCTTTTGACCTAATCTCTGAAGTAATTCTTCATACTCAATCGCTTGTACTCTATTTCTTGGAAAACCATCTAAAACTACGCCTTCTTCTGCACTTTCTAATTCCTTTTCAATTAACTGTAAAATGATTTCATCACTTACTAATTTTCCAGAATTCATAATTTGCTTTATTTCTTTAGAAATGTCATCATCCTGTTTTAAGGACTTACGCAAAAGTTCTCCTGTAGAAATATGCTTCATATGATATTTAGACACAATCAATGCTGCTTGCGTTCCTTTCCCAGCAGCGGGAGGCGCTAGTAAAATAATATTCATTATCTTCTTCGCCCTCTTCTTCTAGATTGATAATTCTTTGTCACAAGCTCACTTTCCAGTTGCTTATATGTTTCAAGAGCTACTCCAACAACAATTAGTAATCCTGTTCCACCAATACTAACACTTGTTGAAAGATTCGAAACTGCCCCAAATATGATTGGAATACCTGCAATAAAAGCTAGGGATAAAGCTCCAATCGTCGTAATTCTCTTTAATACTTTCTTAATATAACCTTCTGTTTCCTCCCCAGGTCGAATCCCAGGAATAAATCCACCATTTTTATTTAAGTTTTCAGCTAACTCTTTTGGCTTCATTTGTAAGAATGTATAGAAATATGCAAAAACAAAAATTGCAACGATATAAAGAATAAATCCTGTTACTGTTGATGTTGTAAGCCATTTATTAATAAATAATGTCATTGCATCGTTCTTTGCTACCTTTGCAATAATAGTAGGTATAGAAAGAAGGATTGATGCAAAAATGACAGGCATAACACTTGCTGAATTTAGTTTGAATGGAATGTAACTTTTTCCTTTTCCATAAACACTTGCTGACTTATTCGCATATTGAATTGGAATTCTTCTTTCACTCGTTTCAATGAAAACAATTCCAACTAAAATAGCAACATAAAGTAAAACAAATAGTAGGAATTTAGATATGCCTAAAAAAGTCGTCTGCACGGTTGTTGTCACAACCAACTCATTCCATAAAGAGAAGAACATATTTGGTAATGTGGCAATGATACCTGCCATGATAATCATTGAAGTACCATTTCCAATTCCCTTTTGTGTTATTTGATCAGCCATCCATAATACTAATGCAGTTCCTGCTGTAAGAATTAATGCATAGGTCATATATTCCATAACAGTTCCACCTTGAATAAAGGTAAATGAATAAATATATCCCTGAATAAATGCTAATACAATTCCTATATATCTTGTAATCTGATTTAATTTTGTTCTTCCCGTTTGTCCCTGCTTTCCAAGTTCTGAAAAATAAGGAATAATATCCATTTGTAATAAGGATACTATAATTGAGGCACTAATGTATGGGGATACCCCTAAAGCAAAAATAGAAAATTGTTCTAAGGCTCCTCCACCCATAACATTGAGTAATTCCAAAAATCCCAAATTATTTGTTCCAAGAGCATCTTTATCTATTCCTGGGACAATAATCGTTGTGCCTAATTTAAAAATGAATAAAACAAGAAAAGTAAAATAAATTCTTTTTCGTAAATCTTTATTTTCGGGATTAAATATTTGCTTAATCTTTGCAAACATTTTAAATCACCTCTGCTTTTCCACCTAATTTTTCAATTTCTTCTTTAGCAGTTTTTGAAAATTGACTAGCTCTAACAACTAATTTCTTTTCTAATTTTCCATTTCCAAGTACCTTTACACCATCTAACTGCTTTTTTAAAACTCCCATTTCTTTAAGAAGCTCTGGTGTTACTTCTGTACCTTCTTCAAATTTGTTTAAATCGCTTAAATTAATAACAGCATATTCTGTTTTGAATAAAGCATTTGAAAAACCACGTTTTCCAATTCTTCTATATAGTGGTGTTTGCCCACCTTCAAACCAAGGATGTACTCCTCCACCACTTCTAGCATTTTGTCCTTTTTCTCCAGCACCAGAAGTTTTTCCAGTACCAGAACCAACACCACGACCAACTCTCTTACGAGCCTTTGTAGCACCTAAGTTTGGACTCATTGTATTTAACTTCATACTAGATCTCCTCAACTTTCTTTCCACGTAGTAGAGCTACTTCTTCTTTTGTTCTTTGTGCTTTTAATGCTTTTAGTGTAGCATAAGCCATATTAATTTTCGTATTTGAACCAAGTGATTTTGAAATAATATCTTTTACACCAGCAAGTTCTAAAACGCTACGAACAGGTCCACCAGCTTTAATTCCAGTACCTTCACAAGCAGGCTTTAAGATAACACGACTTGCTCCTTGTACACCAATTGCATCATGTGGAATTGTTCTCTCATCCAATAATGAAACTTTAACAACATTTTTTTGTGCTGCTTCAAGTGCTTTTTTGATTGCATCTTGTGTTTCATTTGCTTTACCAGTTCCAATACCAACTTTTCCTTTTCTATCTCCTACAACAACAGTAGCAGAGAAACGGAAATGACGACCACCTTTTGTTACTTTTGTAACACGACTAAGACTGATAACTTCGTCATCGTATAATTTTACTTTCTTTGGACGTGGTTCTCTTTTTCTTTCTTCCATTGTTACCCTCCTTAGAATTTTAATCCATTTTCACGTGCTGCTTCTGCTAAAGCTTTTACACGACCATGATATAGGTATCCACCTCTATCAAAAACAACTGTTTCAATTTTTGCTTTCTTTGCTCTTTTTGCAATTAATTCTCCTACTTTTGTAGCAGCTTCTATATTCCCACCATTTGTAAGTTTTAATTCTTTATCAATAGATGAAGCAGAACATAAAGTTACTCCTTTTTCATCATCAATAATTTGAGCAAAGATGTTTCCGTTTGATCTAAACACATTTAGTCTTGGAGACTCAGCTGTTCCTGATACTTTATCTCTAACACGTTCATGTCTAGCTTGACGTACTTCATTACGAGCTACTTTTTTTATCATAAGTATTTCTCTCCTTTACTAAAAATTATGCTGCTTTCTTTCCTTCTTTACGGCGAATGAATTCACCAGAATAACGAACACCTTTTCCCTTATATGGTTCAGGTTTTCTAATTTTTCTAATATTTGCAGCAAATTCACCAACAAGACATTTGTCGATTCCAGTAATCACAAGTTCTGTATTACTTGGACATTCAACAGAAAGTCCAACTGGCACTTCAACTTCTACTGGATGTGAATATCCTGCATTTACAGTAATTTTATTTCCACCAGCATTAAAACGATATCCAACACCAACAATCTCTAGTTTTTTTGTATAACCTTCTGTTACACCAATAATCATATTTTCAATATTACTATTTGCCGTTCCATGGAACTTTTTTAAACTTTCATCTGCACGAGTTAAAGTAAGTTGATTTCCTTCAACTGATACATTGATTCCTTCGTTGATTTTTGTAGAAAGCTCTCCCTTAGGACCTTTTACTGTAACAACGCTATTTTCAGCTGAAATAGTAACATTATCAGGTATTGTAAGTACTCTATTACCAATACGACTCATAAAAATCCTCCTTGCCTTTCTACCAAATATAAGCTAAAACTTCTCCACCTAATGAAGCTTCTCTTGCTTTCTTATCAGTCATAACACCTTTTGATGTAGACACGATTGCAATTCCAAGTCCATTTAATACTTTTGGAAGTTCATTTGCTTTTGCATAAACACGTAAACCTGGTTTTGAAATTCTTTTTAAACCAGTAATAACACGTTCTTTGTTATCACCGTATTTTAAACTTAAAACGATTATATTTTGAATATTGTTCTTTTTAATCTTATATCCACTTATGAATCCTTCTTCTTTTAATATACGAGCGATTTGTTCTTTAATTGTTGAAGATGGAACTTCAACTTCTTTATATCTCATCTGATTTGCATTACGAATTCTTGTAAGCATATCTGCAATTGGATCTGACATTATAAATCCCTCCTTCTTACCAACTAGATTTTTTCATTCCAGGTATTTGTCCTTTATAAGCTAGTTCACGGAAACATATACGGCATATACCGTATTTTTTAAGTACTGCGTGAGGTCTACCACAACGATTACATCTTGTGTATTCGCGTACTTTAAATTTTGGCGTTTTACTAGCTTTAATTTTCATACTTTTTCTTGCCATAATTCCTCCTAATCGTTACTTCTTAAAAGGCATTCCAAACCCTTTTAAAAGAGCTAAAGCTTCCTCATTTGTTTTTGCCGTAGTAACAAATATAATATCCATACCACGTACTTTTACAACGTTATCAAATTCTATTTCAGAAAATATTAATTGTTCATTTAAACCTAGTGTATAATTCCCACGTCCGTCAAATGCTTTCGTAGAAAGACCTCTAAAGTCTCTTACTCGTGGAAGTGTTATAGAAATTAGCTTATCTAAAAAGTTATACATATTTTCTCCACGTAAAGTAACTTTACATCCAATGGCTTGCCCTTCTCTAATCTTAAATCCTGCAATTGCCTTCTTTGCTTTTGTAGAAACGGGTTTTTGTCCAGAAATAAGTTCAAGATCAGCCATAGCTGCCTCTAACATTTTAGAGTTTCCTGCAGCATCTCCTACTCCCATATTGATAACGATTTTATCTAACTTAGGTACTTCCATTACGTTAGAATACTTAAACTCCTCTTTTAAACTAGGCACGATTGTTTTTGTATACATTTCTTTTAGGCGGTTCATAGTTTACCCTCCTTCCAACTAGTCAAGAATTTCGCCAGATTTTTTAGCGATTCTTACTTTTTTACCTTTTTTATCTGTTGTATGTCCAATTCTAGTTCTTTGTTTTGTTTTAGGATCAATTAGCATAACATTTGAAGCATCAATTGCAGCTTCCATTTCTACAATACTTCCTGTTGTTTGTCCATTCGGTTTCATATGCTTCTTTACAATATTTACACCTTCTACGACAACCTTATTCTTTGTACGTAAAACCTTTGTTATCTTTCCTTCTTTTCCTTTGTCCTTACCAGAAATAACAACAACTTTATCTTCTTTTTTAAAGTTCATGTTTTCCCTCCTCAAGGCTTATAGCACTTCTTTTGCAAGTGATACAATCTTCATAAAATCTTTTTCACGTAATTCACGTGCTACTGGTCCAAATACACGAGTTCCTACAGGACTCTTATCATCTTTAATGATAACACATGCATTATCATCAAAGCGAATATAAGAGCCGTCATCTCTTCTTAGACCGCGTTTGCTTCTAACAATAACAGCTTTACAAACTTTTCCTTTTGCGACTGTTCCATTAGGCATTGCTTTTTTTACAGTGACAACTACTGTATCTCCAATATTGCCATATCTTCTAGTACTTCCTCCTAAAACACGAATGACAGATACCTCACGTGCTCCAGAATTGTCAGCAACTTTAAGACGGCTTTCCTGTTGAATCATATAGAATCCTCCTTTTTAGTTATAAAATAATTGCTTTTTCTACGATTTCTACTAAACGGAAATTCTTGCGTTTTGATAATGGTCTTGTCTCAACGATGCGAACAACATCTCCTGTTTTAGCTTCATTTTTTTCATCATGAGCAGCATATTTTTTTGAGTATTTTACACGTTTTCCATATAGTGGATCTTTTTTATAAGTTTCAACTAAAACAGTAATCGTCTTATCTGTTTTATCGCTTATTACTTTTCCCACTAGTTCACGTTTTGCCGTTTTTTCCATTAGCTTGCCTCCTCATTTAGTTCACGTTCTTTTAACACTGTTTTCATACGTGCTACTAATTTTCTTAGTTCTCTAATTCTAGAAGGTTTTTCTAAATTTCCAGTAGCTTGACTTAAACGTAAATTGAATAACTCCTCGCCATATTCATCAATTTTTTTCACGATTTCTTCGCTAGATAATTCTCTAATTTCTTTCATTTTCACGTTTATTCACCACTTTCCTTCATAACAAATTTACATTTGATTGGAAGTTTATGACTAGCAAGTCTTAATGCTTCACGAGCAACTTCTTCGCTAACGCCTCCAATTTCAAACATAATTTTTCCTTCTTTTACTACAGCAACCCACTTTTCTGGTTGACCTTTACCTTTACCCATACGAGTTTCTAGAGGAATTTTCGTTAATGATAGATGTGGGAAAATATTATGGTATACTTTACCTCCACGTTTCATATAACGAGTCATTGCAACACGAGCTGCTTCGATTTGGTTTTGTGTAATCCAAGCACCTTCTAATGCTTGAAGACCGTATTCACCAAAGTGAAGTTCTGTATTTCCTTTGGCTTTTCCATCATAACGTAAACGGTGTGGTCTACGATATTTAGTTCTCTTTGGTATTACTGCCATTTTCATTACCTCCTTTATTTTTTGAGGCTAGGATTTCTCCTTTATAAATCCATACTTTAACACCGATTTTTCCATAAGTAGTATCTGCTTCTTTATGTGCATAATCTACATCGGCTCTTAATGTATGTAGTGGAACATTTCCTTCCACATATCCTTCTTCTCTTGCCATATCAGCGCCACCTAAACGTCCTGACACAGAAGTTTTAATTCCTTTCGCTCCTGCTTTCATTGCATTTCGAATAGCTCTTTTTTGGGCAATTCTGAATGATACACGATTTTCAATTTGATGCGCTATATTTTCAGCAACAAGCGCTGCATCGATATCTGGTTTCTTTACTTCTTTAATTGAAATTTGAACATTTTCATTTACTAACTTAGAAAGTGCTTTCTTTAATTTTTCAATTTCTTCTCCACCGTGTCCAATAATAACACCAGGTTTTGCAGAATTGATAATTACATCAGTTTTCTCCTTTGTTCTTTCAATAAGAACACTAGAAACAGCGGCATCTTTTAATTTCTTTTCCAAATAGTTTCTTATTTGAACATCATTGTTTAAGAATTTTGCAAAATCTTTATTATCTGCATACCAAGTTGATTGCCAAGTTTTATTAATTCCAATTCTTAAACCGATAGGACTTACCTTTTGACCCACGCTATTTTCCTCCTTACTTATTATCACTAACAACGATTGTTATATGACTTGTTCTTCTTTTAATTGGATCAATGTGACCACGTGATCCAAATTTAAATCTTTTCATCGTTTGACCTTCATTTACATATGCTTCACTTACATATAAATCTTCTTGATCTAAGCCTAAATTGTTTTCGGCATTTGCTACTGCTGAAACTAATACTTTTCTAATTACTCTTGCAGCTTCTTTATTTAAATTGGTTAAAATTTTATCTGCTTCGCTAACGCTCTTTCCACGTACTAAATCTATCACTAGACGGGTTTTACGAGGAGCGATTCGAACGCCTTTTGCAATTGCTCTTGCTTCCATTTAAATCCTCCTTCTTGTCTATTTTTTACCCTTGTCATCGCCATGTCCACCAAATTTACGAGTAAGTACAAATTCGCCTAACTTATGTCCGACCATATCTTCTGTTATATAAACAGGAACACTTTCATGCCCATTATGGACAGCAATTGTAAGTCCAACGAAATTAGGAAAAATTGTAGAACGACGAGACCAAGTTTTGATTACTTCTTTTTTTCCTGACTCAATTACTTTTTCGACCTTTTTCATTAAATGTTCATCAACGAAAGGTCCTTTTTTTAAACTCCTTGCCATTTAAATCATCCTTTCCCTACTTTGTATTACGACGGCGAACAATAAGTTTATTAGAACTTTTCTTGTTCTTACGTGTCTTATGTCCAAGTGCTGGTTTTCCCCAAGGAGTAACTGGGCCTTTACGTCCGATTGGCGCACGACCTTCACCACCACCATGTGGGTGATCATTTGGATTCATTACAGAACCACGAACGGTTGGACGGATACCCATATGTCTTTTACGACCTGCTTTTCCTAAATTTACAAGTTCATGATCCGCATTACCAACTTCACCAATTGTAGCTCTACAAGTGCTTAGCACTTTACGAACTTCACCACTTGTTAAACGAAGTAATGTATATCTTCCTTCACGTCCAAGAATTTGAACAGAAGAACCTGCTGAACGAGCCATTTGGCCACCTTTTCCAGCTTTTAACTCAACATTATGTACCATAGTACCTTCTGGAATATTTGCAAGTGGAAGTGCATTACCAACTTTGATATCTGCATTCTCCCCACTTTCTATGCTCATTCCAACTTTTAAGTTCTTTGGAGCAAGAATATATCTTTTTTCTCCATCTGCATAAGTAATTAAAGCAATATTTGCACTTCGATTTGGATCATACTCAATCGATGAAACTGTTCCAACAACACCATCTTTATCCCTTTTAAAATCAATGATACGGTATTTTCTCTTAGCACCGCCACCACGATGTCTAACAGTTACTCTACCTTGGTTATTTCTTCCACCATTTTTCTTCAAAGTGACAACTAATGATTTTTCTGGAGTCGATTTTGTAATTTCCTCATTTGCTAAGGTAGTCATACCACGTCTACCATTAGTAGTTGATTTATAACTTTTAATAGCCATACATTTTCCTCCTATTAATTAAGTTCAATTGAACTTCCTTCTTGTAATTTAACAATTGCTTTTTTTACTCGATTTGTTTTGCCAACATAGCGGCCAACTCTTTTTTTTCTAGGTTTAACGTTAATTGTATTTACGCTTTCTACTTTTACGTTAAATAATCCTTCTACTGCTTGTTTGATTTGTATTTTGTTTGCTTTAGGATCAACTTTGAATGTAATTACATTGTTTTCTGCTAAAGCAGCACTTTTTTCTGTAATAATTGGTGCTTTAATAACATTTCGCATACTTTCTTTCATTAAACAAGCACCTCCTCTATTTTCTTAATAGCTGCAGTTGTAATAACCATATTGTCTGCATTGATAATGTCATAAACATTAATTTCATCTGCTGTTAATAAAATGACATTGTTTAAATTACGTGTTGCTAAAACAGTATTTTCACTTAATTCTTCTACAACAATCATGATTTTCTTCTCAGCTTTAATATTATTTAAAACCTCTACAGCATCTTTTGTTTTTTCGCTTTCAAGATTGAAGTTTTCAACAACAATCATCGCATCTTCAATTACTTTATATGATAATGCTGAACGTAATGCTAATCTTCTTTCTTTTCTATTTTGTTTTTTATCATAACTTCTTGGATGTGGTCCAAATACAACACCACCGCCAGTCCAATGTGGAGCACGCGTACTTCCTTGACGAGCACGTCCAGTTCCTTTTTGTCTCCATGGCTTTCTTCCTCCACCACTGACTTCAGAACGTGTCTTTGTATCATGTGTTCCTTGTCTCATAGAATTTCTAGCTAATGTAATAGCATCATATAAAACAGCATCGTTTGGTGTAATGCCAAACACTTCCTCTTTTAAAGTAATATCACTTACTTTTTCACCCTTAAGGTTTAAAACTGACAATTTTTTCATTGATACTACCTCCTAGTTTTCTTTCTCTTGTGTTTCTTCTGCTTGCACTTCTGTCGTTTCTGCTACTTCTGCATTTACCTCAGGAGTAGTTGGAACTTCATTTACCTCACGAGCTACAACATAGCTTTGTAAAGTTTCTGTTTCTTTAATTACATTTGGATTTTTAACTGCTGTTTTGATAATAACAAGACTTTTTTTAGGTCCTGGTACATTTCCTTTAACAAGTATGTATCCATTTTCAACATCTACTTTAACAATTTCTAAATTTTGAATTGTAACTGTTTCGCATCCCATATGTCCTGGTAATGCTTTTCCTTTAAAAACACGCATTGGTCTCATAGTACCCATTGAACCTGGTCTTCTATGATAATGTGAACCATGTCCCATAGGTCCTCTTGATTGATTGTGTCTTTTAATAACACCTTGGAAACCTTTTCCTTTGGTTGTTCCTGTTACATCTACAACTTCACCAGCTGTAAAAATATCAGCATTGATTTCTTGCCCTAGAGCAAATTTTTCTACATCAACGCCTCTAATTTCTTTAAAGAAGCGCTTAGGTGTAGTTCCTGCTTTCGTAGTGATTCCACTAGAAGCTTTAGTCGCTAGCTTTTCTCTCTTTGTACCAAAACCTAGCTGAATTGCTTCGTAACCATCATTTTCTTTTGTTTTAATTTGTGTTACCACATTTGGTTCAATTTCAATAATTGTTACAGGAATTAATTTACCAGATTCTGTAAATACTTGAGTCATATCACCTTTACGACCTAAGATTCCTTTCATTTCCATATTCTATCCTCCTAAAAATTATAACTTGATTTGAATATCAACACCGCTTGGAATATCGATACGTTGTAACA
The DNA here is from genome assembly GCA_948629335.1 of uncultured Bacilli bacterium. GTDB lineage: Bacteria > Bacillota_I > Bacilli_A > RF39 > UBA660 > CATOJL01. The sequence goes on along the minus strand of CAPHZB010000007.1, from coordinate 25,432 downwards.
TATCAATTGTCTCCTTACTTGGATTGTTGATAACAATAAGTCTCTTGTGTGTTCTTTTTTCGAATTGTTCACGAGAATCTTTGTATTTGTGAACAGCTCTTAAAATTGTAATTTTTTCAATCTCAGTTGGTAGTGGTACTGGGCCACTTACTTCTCCACCTGTTCTTTTTACTGTTTCAACAATTTTAGCACATGCTGTATCTAAGCTTTTGTGTTCAAACGCTTTTAATTTGATGCTAACTTTTGTTTTTGACATATTGTTTTCCTCCCTTCGCCTATATCTGGTATAGACTTGCTCCATGTGAAAAACCCGATTGTTATATATATTTATTTTCAACTTAACCTGGTGTATCGGCAACCTCACATATCCTCGCATGCCACACACTCAAAATTATACTAAAAAGAAACGTAAAACGCAAGCATTTATTGCCTTTTTTATTTTATTTTTTTCAATTTCTTGATATAATCGTTTTAATGTTTAATACATTATGAAAGGAACGAATTTCTATGAACAAAACAATATTTACCGATTATTACGCATTTTTAGGTATTTCACAGAATGCATCTGATAAAGAAATTCATAAAGCATATAAAGAAAAAATGAAACTTTACCATCCTGACATGCAGGTGGGTAAATCTTTAGAGGAACAAAAAACGGCGCAGAAAAATTGCCAAATTGCGCAAGAGGCTTATGATACTCTATCAAATCCAAACAAGAAAAAGGTTTATGATTTAGAATGGAAAAGAAGAAAACAAAGTGATGCCTATAATAAAAAGACTGATACCAAAACAGACTACACACATACAAGTAATAACCAAAATCGGTATAACAATGAATTTGAAGGTGTATTTGATGGTACCTTTGCAGAATATGCAGAGTACATGAAAGAAAAACAGAGGCAAGAGGAGGAATTTTCAAATTCTTCTAAAAATTCTCAGAAAAAACAGAAAACAGCATTTGATGAAACCACGTTCAACTTCTTTGCACACTTTGCAAATATGAACTTCACAAATCCACATACAAATTATAAATTTTATAGACAACAAACAAATAAAGCACAAGAAACAAAGTTTGAAAAGAAATACACAAATAATGCATCTACAGACTATAGCACATTTACTCAAGATAGAAAAGAAGATACGAAAGAAGAAAAACTAGATTTTAGTGAAATAATAGAATTAGACAAAAAAAGGCAAAAAGGAGAAAAAGAACTACATGATTTGATAAGTAAGATGAACAAATTAAATGGAGAACATGCTGAAATAATAAATCAATTCAATCATGTAAACTCCTATACGGATATAAGTCATAAAGTATCAGGAAATTCTGATTATCAAAGAGCAAAAGAATATATAGAAAAACATAATCAAAAAGCATCTAAATTTTTAACAAGAATATTTATTTCAAAAAAAGATTGGAATACTTATTTTGAAATGACGACATCAATAGAGAATATAGAAGCACAAGCACACGAAGAGATTAGAAATGAATTGTTAGGCAAATTAGATGAAATCTCTAAAAAAATTGATAAAATGAGACCAGAACTCCTTGATAAAGAAAGAGAAGTTTCACTAGCTAAAGTAGATTACGAATCACACCCTCTTCATTTTAAATATGAGTGCTACAAAATGGACTTTACAAAAAAATACAAACAGAATGAAGAACAAGATACACATAAAAAGGTTATTTAATCTAAATTATTTTTCTATATTACATTTAAAGGGATGTAACAAGGAAAATTTAAGACAATAAATAAAGCATGATTTTCATGCTTTATTTTCATTTACGAACATTTCTTATAAACGGAATCTTCTTTTACATAGCCACCATCTACTTTATAAGGGGCCACTTCCATATTATCAGTTGCTTTAATCGTATATTCTTTATCACAAACTTCTCTTAAAACTGTTATTGCATCACTCTCTTCATAGATATCTCCTGATACATACACCTTTTCACCCTTATGATATTTTAAAGTTTCCTCTAAATGATTTAACCCTGCATCACGAATAATTTTTGGATAATCATAAAATGCAATATTGCCATCTACTCGACCACGAATACCAGGAAGTTCTTCATAAGAAGTATTTTGCCACATACCTGCTTTTCCTTCATATGTAAAATGGTCATTCCATTCTGCTACCCATTTATCAAATGGATCTAATTCTTTTGAATCCAAATTACTTCTAAATCGATTTAAGCTTGCATAAATTCCTACATAATATCCTTCTTTTTGTATTTCTTCACAATAGTATTTTACTATTTCTACTAATTTTTCTTTTGGTAAAGCCATCTGTCTTTTACTTTCTACATCTAAAAATACAGGATATTCTAATTTTTTATCTCGAATTAAACGTAAGGTATGTTCTACTTCACTTCTTGCCTCATCTAAAGTTGTTGCATAACTATATAAATATACACCAAACGGAATTTGTAATTTTTCACACATCTCTACATTTCTTTCGAAATAAACATCATCTTGTCTTTCTAAATTATTTCCCCATCCGCAACGAATAATGGCAAAATCAATATAAGGCTTGACTCTTGTCCAGTCGATTCGCCCTTGATAAGAAGATACATCAATTCCTTTCGTCATATTATCACCCAGTTTATTGTATGCAAAAGAAGAAAATAAGAGTATAAATAAATCTATTTTAAGAGAATTTGATAATAATAAGAAAAAGCACTTGGAATTGAGTATTTTTCTTGTAATTCCTCCATTGTTGCCCATATATAATTCCCAGTAGGTTCCTTTAATTCGATGATATATCCTTTCATATACCAGATAATATGAGAAAAAATATGTTTACTTTCTCCTACCTCTAAAACAGAATAAAAAGAAATCCCTTGTCTTAACAAATTATTTTCAATATCAATTGTTGATACTGTTTCTAATGTATTTGGAAATTCATACATAGAGGCAAGTAAACCTTTATCTTTGCGTTTTTGAATGGCAATTTTATTGTTACATCGATAAAGATAGACTGTACGTTCTTCTATTCTTTGTTCTTTTTTCCTTTCTTTGACTGGATAAACTTCTACTTGATTATTTTTCCTTGCCCCACAGTCATTTTGTAAAGGACATAGCTCACATTTAGGAGACTTAGGTGTACAAATTAAACTTCCTAAATCCATAAAGCTTTGTGTAAAGTCTCCTGCATTTTTGACAGATAGAATTTTTTGCATCTTTTTTTCATAAATATGATATGTACTATTTTTGGTTATGGATTCTCCTATTTTATAGTAACGTCCTAATACACGGTAAACATTTCCGTCAATAGCAACACTCGGTATATTAAAAGCAATGGATAAAATGGCCCCTGCTGTATAATTCCCAATTCCTGGTAGGGCAAGAAGTTCTTCTTTTGTATTTGGCAAATTTGTTAATCCGCTTGCAATAATTTGTTTCGCGCAAGCTTGCATATTCCGAACTCGACTATAATAGCCTAATCCTTCCCATAATTTTAATAGTTCATCTTCAGGAATAGTTGCTAAATCATATAAAGTAGGAAGTTTTGTAATGAAACGCTCATAATACACTTTTACTGCTTCTACCCTCGTTTGTTGCAACATAATTTCACTAACCCATATATAATAAGGATTTTTTGTTCTTCTCCATGGAAGGTCTCTTTTATTTTTCTGATACCAGTTTAATAAATCTTTTGTTATTTTTTCCACACTACATCGCCCATTTCATTGTAACATATTTCCTTTACAAAACAAAGGCTGGAAAACATTGTAAAAAAGTTTAACATATACTGATTCTATATTGCATTTTATATAAGAAGTAATATAGAATCAAAATAAAGAATGAAGATATAAATGAAAGGGGATGTTTAATCATTATATAGAAAATACAAGAATAGATTTAAAAGATACTTGCCCCATATTATATGATTATATTTGTTTTAAAAAATAAGATTGCTACAAAATAATATTGTTTATAGATACTATACAGTTTTCTTTTTTTGTTTTATAATAATTATACAAGGATGTGAATTATGAAAGCATTAATTACAGGTGGAAGTTCTGGTATTGGTTTTTCAATTGCAAAAGAACTTATTACAAAAAATTACGAAGTGATTCTTGTAGCTAGAAATGAAGAAAATTTAAAAAAAGCTATAAAAGAATTAGAAAAAAATGCTAGCTACATTGTTACTGATTTAGCGCAAGAAGAAAATTGTAAAAATCTATATCACCAAGTAAAGGAAAAAAATATAACTGTTTTAATCAATAGTGCTGGTTTTGGATTACATGGAAAATTTTTAGAAGATGATTTAAACAAACAATTAGAAATGATTAATTTAAATATTAAAGCAACACAAATTTTAACAAAATTATTTCTAGAAGATATGGTTAAAAAAAATGAAGGCTATATTTTAAATATTGCATCTACTGCCGCTTTTTCTCCAGGACCTCTAATGGCTTCCTATTTTGCCTCTAAAGCTTATATTCTAAGACTCACAGAAGCAATTGCAGAAGAAATTAAAAAAGAAGGAAAGAATGTATATATTGGTTGCCTTTGCCCTGGACCTGTAGAAACAAGTTTTAACGACAAATTAGGTGTAAAGTTTAGCAAAGCTCAAAATAGTGATGATTTAGCAAAATATGCAGTAAAAAAAATGTTTCAAAAAAAATGGGTAATTATTCCTACAATGAATCATAAATGGAATGCATTTGCTAATAAATTTGTTCCTTTAAAAATATTGTTAAATGCAAATTACAATGTGCAAATAAAAAAAATAGAGAATGCAAAAAAAGAATCGAGTTGATTCTTTTTTACTTTCTATGAATATAATCCATAGCACTAAAACCAATTAAAACAATACCAAAACCTCCAAGAACAAAACTAAATTCCCGCCATAAAAGAAAAGCAATTGTTATTAAAAGAACACCTATAGAAGCCAAATAAACCCATATATTTTGCTTCATTTCTTATTCCTCTGGTTCACTAGAAGTTAAATTAATATCATACACATGAATTGGTATTCTTTTATTTATAGGTGGTGGAGTCATGTAATTTTCTCCATAGTTTTGTATTAAATAATTTTTAAAGTCATTTGGTACAGGAAATTCAGTATCTTCAAAAGGGACACGAACGGTTGGAAGTATTTTATCCTTCATACAACGTAGTGGCTTTAAAGGGCTTCGATATGTCCATGTAAGATCATCTCCTATATATTTAGAGTGCTTATTTATTTTTCCATACAATTTTGCATTAAATCGATATAAATACTTCAAAGGAATAGGATTAATTCTTATATTTTCTAGAAGAATAATAATTGGCATTAGAGCACTATTACATAAACGAAGGGGTAAATCGCAAAAGGTTGTTTTTGCCATATAATCATAAATAAATACATCAACAAATATTCCATTACAATCAGTACAACGATTTGGGAGTAATTTATTGACTTCTTTTATATATGTATTCTTTTTCCTAATTTTCATACTAGGCCATGTCACTTCGTATTTTTTATTTTTTTCAAAACAATGAAATGTATACTTTTCCTTATCTAAATCTTTTTCTAAAACTTTAATAAACCTTTCATATTCACTCCGCATCATTCCAATATCAAAGTCATCATCCCATGGAATAAATCCGTTATGGCGAATAGCACCTAATGCAGAACCATCTGCTAACCAGTATTCTATATGATTCTTTTTGCAGATTTCATCGATATCTTTCATCATTTCTAAAGTAGCTAATTGCACATCTCTTACAGTAATCCTTGTTCCATCCTTTTTCTCCTTTAATACAATATCGCTAAAATCTTCACACATATCTTAACACCTCTTGCACTTCTATTTCTAGAAAAGATTCTTTTAAACTTCTTTTTCTATTACTATTATAACATGTAAAAACAAAAAAGTAAGCATCTTACTCCTTACTTTACATACGGAAATTACCTATTCATGTAGAAAATTAAATTCTAATCTTCAGGTTTATTAGATGTCAAATTAATATCATAGACATGGCCTGGTTTTCTTTTATCAACAGGGGGTGGAGTTAAACAACCTTCTCCCCAATGACGAATCAGGTACTCCCTTGCGTCATTTGGAACAGGAAGCTCTGTATCTTCAAAAGGAACACGAACGGTTGGGAATATTTTTTCCTTTCGATATCGAAGAGGTGTCATTGGATTTCGATAAGTCCAAGTAAGATCATCACCGATATATTTTGATTTTTGAAATAAAAACCCATAAAGTTTTGCATTAAATCGATATAAATACTTCAAAGGAATAGGATTAATTTTTAAATTTTCAAAGAAAATAATCACAGGCATTAAAATACTATTACATAGTCTTAAAGGTAAATCAAAAATGGTATATTTAGACATATGGTCATAAATAAATACATCGATAAAAATTCCGTCACAATCGGTACAACGATTTGGAAGAAGTTTATTAACCTCTTTGATATACGTATTTTTTTTTCGAATTTTCATATATGGCCAAGTGACATCATACTTCTTATTTTTTTCAAAACAATGATATACATATTTTTCTTTATCTAAACATTTATCCAATGCTTTTCTAAATTTTTTATAATTTTCCCTAGTCATAGCAATATCAAAATCATCGTCCCAAGGAATAAAACCTTGATGCCTTACGGCTCCTAAAGTAGATCCACCCGTTAAGCAATACTCAATTTCGTTTTCTACACATATTTTATCGATATCCTTAACCATTTCTAGTAATGCAAGTTGGACATCTCGCACCATTATTTTCGTTCCATCTTTCTTTTCCTTTAATAAAAATTCTCCAAATTCTTCACGGGAATACATATTTCACTTCCTCTTTTCAAAAATCGTTATTTGTTGTTAACAACGCCTCAAATATCTCAACATCCACTGGGGTTGTAATTTTCATATTTTTTTCTGAACCAATAGAAAAATGAATCTTTTCTCCTAAACGCATCATTAAATCACATGTTGCAACTGCATCATCAATTCCTCGTTTTTCTGCTTCACTATGGGCCCATAACATTTTTCCAAGAGAAAAAGCATGTGGAGTTTGTGTCCGTTTTAACTCGGCACGATTCAAAAACTCTTCTGAGTCCATCTGGTTATTTGTTTTTACAATCACTTCATTACAAGGAATAACAGCAACAGCATTTCCTTTTTCGCGACAAGTTACAATAGCATCCGAAATAATCTCTTCACTTACCAAGGCCCTATTTCCATCATGTACTACCACTACATCCTCTTTCGAACAATGTTTCTCCAATTCTTCCAAACATAATCGGATAGATTCCTGTCCACTATTTCCCCCAGGAACAATCCATTTTACTTTTGTAATATTGTATTGTTTAACATAAGCTTGCATAATTGTTTCCCAACCACATAAACATGGAATAATAATCATATCAATATTTGGATGTCTTTCAAAAACTTCCAATGTATAAATAATTAAAGGTTTATTTTTTATAGGCATAAATTGTTTGGGAACCTCTTGATGCATTCTAGAACCCCTTCCTGCAGCTGTTATAAGAGCTATATTCATAGTAACACTTCCTCATCTTTATACCATTATAACATAGATTAAAAAAAAAGTAAGTATCTAACACTTACTTTACAAATGGGATTAATCCCATATGACGTGCATATTTTACTTGTCTAGCAATATATCTTTGATGTTCAGCACATGCACCTGTAATTCTTCTTGGTAGAATCTTACCTCTATCTGCACTGATATATTTTCTAATAATATCTACATCTTTATAATCAACTGTTTTACCAGCACACATTTGGCATATCTTCTTTTTTCTTTTAAATTCAGCCATGTTCTATCCTCCTTTATTAATCTAAGAAATTATCATCGATAGAAACGCTATCACCAAAATCAGCAAATGGATCATTTTCAACATTTACACTTGGTGTACCTTGTGTACTTGTTGCATTTTGATAATCATACGGACTAACATTATCTGTATAATTATTGTTTGCATTATACGCATTACTTTGCCTTTGCGCCTTTGATTCCAAAAATTCAACAGAATCAGCAACTACATCCGTTGTATAGCGTTTATTTCCATCTTTATCATCATAACTTCCTGTTTGTATTCTTCCTTCTACAGATACTAAGCTCCCTTTATCTAGATAATTGCAAACATTTTCAGCTTGTTTTCTCCAAATAACGGTGCTTATAAAATCTGTTTCTCTTTCTCCATTTGCGTTAGAAAACGTTCTATTTACTGCTACAGTAAAGCGCGCGAATGGAATGTTTGATGCCGTATAACGAAGCTCTGGTTTTGCTGTTAATCGACCAATTAACATAACTCGGTTCATAAAAATACCTCTCTTTTACTTTTCTAGTTTAATGATTAAATGACGAATAACATCAGAACTAATACGCGCTAAACGATCAAATTCTGAGATTGCTTTATCATCTGTAGCTTCGATTTCTAAAAGAAAATAGTAACCACTTTTAAACTTTTTGATTTCATAAGCTAATTCTTTTTGTCCTAAATCTTTTGACTCGTTAATCTTTGCTCCGTTAGAAGTTAAAATATTTGAAAAATTTTGAGAAACTTTCTTTACTTCTTCTTCACTTAGAGTAGGTCTAACGATAAACATGATTTCATAGTTTTTCATTCCTACACCTCCTTTTGGTCTACTGGCTTATTCACATAAGCAAGGAGTAAATTCATACTCACGAAAGATTATAACAAATAAGTTATCAAAAGTAAACCACTTTACAACCCATTTTTAACAATTTCAAATAATACTGAAAATCAAATAGATTTCCATAATTCCTTTGTAATACTTACTTATGAACAGAGGTAGTATTGGTTATTTCCTCTTGTTTATTTTTATTATAGTCATCAATTATTCTAACTATTTCAGCATATAAATTTGTTGTAATAATTTTCCCAGTGGCTATTTTATTAATTTCTCTTATAATTTCAATTGGTACATCAAATCCAAGCATCATGTTTTCCATAATACTTCTATCATTTTTATCTGTATACTGTATATGCTTATTTTCAGGCATATCTTGATTATACAAATCAATAAATTGCCTCATAGGTGAAAGCATTTTTCTACCCTTTTCCGTTTTCACTGTATAAAATTCAACAATCCTTTTAGCATTATAAATACTAATATTTGCCAGATAATTTTCATTAAAAGCTCCTTTTAATAAGTTATTTGCTTGCATACTAGAATGCATAATAGAAAATAAATCCGCCCTTACTTCACATATAAATGAATCATGTTTTAATTCATATAATTCTGGATTTAATACACGTAATTCTCCATTATAGAACCAACTAGAAAAAAGAGGGTCTTTCATGGAGTCATCCATAGAACTAGATTGATAAATGGGATCGACCTTTTTCTGTTCTACTACATGACCCAATTCATGCAATATGACGCTTATATACTCGTGATTATATGCAATATTATGCAATACTTGATCTGTACTTTGTACTTTCTGAAATGCACGATTAAATACATGTAATATATGGTCATAATAAATGGTCAAACGTTTGGCTGAGGCTTGATAAGAGCCTGTTTTAGAACACTTTTCCTCTACGCTTATATAAACATCTTGTACATATTCATCCAAATTAAATTGTTCCACTAAATATAGAGTATACATCTTAAGCATGGATGGACTTAAAAGGATATTCTTACTCATTATATTCTTTACTAAATCCATACCCTTTTGTAAAATAGGACTATTTATATCCATTTCCTTTCCATAATTCAAAACCGTGCTTACATATTCATCAATGATAGATACTACATCTTCACTATATATATCCTGCCCTTGCACAAAAAAGTGTATATCCTCACCAATTTGATTTAAAAGTGTAAATTCTTTGTCATCATCTATTTCATATAAATATAACTTTGCAGATAATAAGAAACTTTGTAATACTGTACCATTATTTTCTTTTTCAATTTCTAAATATTTACTAAAAATGGCTGTATTCAAAATACTTAAACCACATTCTGGTTCACACATATTTCTTAAAAGAAATACCAAATCCTCATAAGATAGAGTCTCTACTTTAGGAATGTAGTATTTTATAAATATTTCTTTATCTGCTACAAAAGTCATACACTCTAACCATAACTTCTTTGGCAATTGATTTATTCTATCAAAACAATAGTCTACCAAAAATTCTTTATGTTCATACGAAATCTCTTCATCATTCATTACTTTAGACACTTCTATATCGCTGCATGTGTTAAAAAGGTGTAAATTTTTCCCAAGTTCCTCTAATGAAATTCCATTTTTAAGCATTTCATACAAATCCATTTTTTTCATCTCCCTTAGAATATAAAGAAAAAAACACTTTATGTATTTTATACATTAAACCGGAAAAGACAGATATCCCCATCTTGCATAACGTAATCTTTTCCTTCTAAGCGTAGCTTTCCTGCCTCTTTCACTGCCTTTTCACTGCCACATGCTTCTAAATCAGAAAAACTAGTTACTTCTGCTTTAATAAATCCTCTTTCAAAATCAGAGTGAATAATTCCTGCACACTCAGGTGCCTTCATTCCATTTTTAAACGTCCACGCCCTACATTCGTCATGCCCTGATGTAAAGAACGTGGAAAGTCCTAATAGATGATATGTCGCATGAATTAACTTATCAAGTCCACTTTCTTCAATACCCAAGTCATTCAAAAATAGTAGCTTATCCTCTTCATTTAATTCACTTAATTCAGATTCAATTTTAGCGCAAACAACCACAACTAAGGATCCCTCTTCCCTCGCATATGATCGAACACGTTCAACATATTCATTTCCATCTGTTAATAAGTCTTCTTCACTTACATTCGCCATATAAATGATAGGTTTTATTGTTAAAAAATGAAAATTTCGAATTAGTTTTTCTTCTTCTTCACTGAATACAATCTTTCGTAGAGGAATATTTCCTTCTAAAGCTTCTTTTGCTCTTTGTAATAATTCAGCTTCTACCTTTGTATCTTTATCTTTGGACATTGCTGCTTTTTTCCCAATTTTATCTAAGCGATTATTCACTACTTCTAAATCAGCTAACATAAGTTCTACATTAATGATTTCAATGTCACGAACTGGATCTACATTCCCTTCTACATGAATAATATTAGAATCAGTAAAACAACGCACTACCTCTACAATGGCATCTACCTCACGGATATGGGATAAGAATTGGTTTCCTAAACCTTCGCCTAAAGAAGCCCCTTTAACAAGTCCTGCTATATCTGTAAATTCATAAGAAGTAGGTACAACCCTTTCTGGCATATATAGGCGCTCTAAAAATTCCAATCTTTTATCTGGAACAACAACAACGCCAACATTTGGGTCTATCGTTGCAAATGGGTAATTTGCAGCCAAAATATTTTTCTTTGTAATGGCATTAAATAATGTGGATTTTCCAACATTAGGTAGCCCAACAATTCCTGCTGTTAAACTCATAAAAACACCTCCATTAAGTATTAGTATACAAAAAAGAGAAAGGATAAGCAATATAATCCTTTACTTCCTTGTAATTTTTATTGTTATTTTCTCTTTTAAAAACATTCCTATTGGAGCAATATATGCAAGTATATTTCCAAGTAGCAGAATATAGAAACCACTTCCCCAAGAAAACATGTCTTTATAGGAAGAACAATCTGTATAAACAGATGATTTATTCATCACTAAGTATCCTAATAAAACAGATATGGCAACCATAGGAAGAAAGGATGCTTTTGCTTCCTTAAAAAACAAAAGTAGAAAAGAAAAAGCAGCCAAAATAAGAATGTACCTTCCTTCATATCTATAAAAAGCAAACGATTTATTATAATCAATCGTCTTCGAAGATAGTTCGATTACTGGTAAAAAGTTTCCTACTACCAAGAGAATTAATCCTATAAAGCCAATCACTATTACCTTTTGTTTCAAATATGTTCTATCCATCATTCAATCACCTAAAGTGCTATATATGTTCCAGGCCCTATTGGAAATCCAACAAGAAACCACAAACATATAAATATAATCCAACATAAAGAAATAATAAGAATTGTTGGCAACATAATTCTGAGTGCTCCACCTATTGTAATCTGTTTTTTCTCATCTGTATTGTATTTCTGCAAGAACGATATCATCATAATGAAATAAACAAAAATAGGAGAGAATACTTTTCCAACTGCATCTGCAATTTGAAATACAAATTGTGTAAAACTAGGTGCGATATTTGCTCGCATAAATAATGGAACAATAATAGGGGAAGCAATTTGCCACTTTGTTTCTGTATTCGGTATTAAAATACTCATAAGTACTATAACAATGAATAAAGCTATAATAAGTAAGATACCTGAAAATTGCAGTTTACTTAAAAATGTAATTAAATTTGCTGAAACAACAACACCAATATTTGTCCATTCTAAGATAGCAAATAGTTCTGCTATAAAGAAGAATAAAACAAAAAGTAAACCTACATTTTCAAAATCTTTTGATAATCCTAAACTATATTCATTACTATTTTTTATGTTTCCAGATATTTTTCCATAAATAAATCCTGAAATCATTAGAATAACAGAAATAATAATGACAATTCCCTCTCTAAATGGTGCATTTTCTCCAAATAATTTAGCAATATATGTACTACTATTATGATCAAGCAAAATTCCAGCTCCTGGCAAATTGATATCTAAAATCATATAGATTGCAAAAAGAATAATGGCTAAAGCTACAAAAAGAGCACAAAACATACCTTTTTTAGAATCGTTAAACTCTACTTCTTCCACTCTTGATTTTAAAGGAAACTTTGGTAACAAAAATCTTGTCACGGTTGCATATAAAAGGAATGACATTCCTACAAAAGAAACTAATTTTATATATAGTGTAGATGTTAAGGAATAAACAAAATCTGGATCAACATCGACTCTTGCTGCTGTTTGTGTTAAAAGACCCAAATTGTAGTCATTATAGTTTAAGACAATTCCTGTTCCATAACCTAATGTTAAGGATAAATAAGCAATAATAATTCCGAATAATGGATTCCGATCTAAATACTTATACATCACACCAACAAATGGAATTAAAAATACATAACTATATTCACCAAGTACAGTACTAAGTAATGAAAGCAAAATAGTAAAGTAAATAATAATTCCAAATTTAACACGTCTTAAAGGTTTAAATAAGATATTAAAAAATCCACTTTTTTCTACAATGCCAATTCCAATTAAAGAAATGACTAAAAGAGCTAAAGGTTCAAAATTTTTTAAATTCGTAACAATATTCCCTGCAATAAAACGAATTCCTGATACACTAATAATGTTTTTTACTTTTACAAGAGAGTCAGCCAAAACACCATTACTGATTACAGTTTGGTATCCTTGAAATCCTATTTTACTTAAAATAAAACTCAAGATACATAAAAGGACTATAAATCCAATAAGAGTCGACACAGGTCCCCTTAACTTTTTATCCTTTTTATTCATTTTTCTCATAACAACCTCCTAATAGGTCAAAATTTTTTTCAATTTCTTATTAAATTCAATTCGAGGAATCATAACACTTCTTCCACATTTTATGCATTTTATTTTTATATCTGCACCGACTCGTGTTATCTCCCATTCGTTTGTTCCACATGGATGTTGTTTTTTCATAACAACAATACTTCCTACACGATATTCAGACATTATGTACCACCACCTGATTATATGGAATTTCAATTTGTTGTTCGTCAAATACTTTTTTTACTTCTTTTAATAGTAAACGTTCTACCTCAGGATGTCTTGTGGCCTTTACCTCTGCTGTTATTCTGAAATTAATACTCGAATCATCAAAAGATGTCATTCCTAAACAAGCAATCTTTCCAGTAATTAATTTATTTTCTTTTTTAATTTTTTTGCATAAATCATCTAATATATTTTGAACTCTATCCATGTCTTCCTCGTAGGAAACAGGAATATTTACAACAGCTAAAGACATTTCCATGCTATGATTAACAACTTCCATAATATTTCGGTTGGCAATGATTTTGATTTCCCCTGTATAAGCTTTTATTCGTGTTGTTCTGAGTCCCAAAGATAAGACCTCTCCTTTGAATTCGCCAATAGAAACAATATCTCCCACTGCATATTGGTTTTCTAATATGATGTACATTCCTGATAAGATATCTTTTAATGTATCTTGAAGCGCTAAACCACCAACAACACCAACAACTCCTAAAGAAGTTAAAATTCCACTAGTAGAAATTCCGTAAATTTCAAGAATCATTAAAACAGATACTGTAATCAGTAAGTATTTCACAATATTATTTACAACGCTTATAATTGTTTTGCTCTTTCTCTCATCTAAGATTCCTTTTTTTACACGAAACATTTTCTTTATAATTCTTGTTACAATTTGATAAAGAAAAAAAGCTCCTATCACAATAAAAATAGGTCCTAAAATCTCTTTTTTTAAAAGGGGAGCAAAGATTTCTTGTATTTGTTCTATCATAAATTACTCCCTCACATCTAAGACTTCTAATATACGATTTAAGTCCGCTGTACTTGTAAAAGCGATTTCAATTTTTTTCTCACTGATTTTTACCTTAGTATCTAGTTTATCTCTTAATAAATTCTCAGCATATTTATATTCAGAAAATTCTTTTTTCTCTTTTCGAACAATTTTATTTTTCTTTTCAATTGCAGGGTTATCTCCTAATGTTTCTACTTCACGAACACTTAACCCCTCAGTTACAATTTTATCAGCCATCTCTCGAATTTGATTTGTATCTTCTAGTTTACTAAGCATTCTAGCATGTCCCATAGTCAATTTATTTTCTGTAACTAATTCTTTTACTTCTTCTGGAAGACGAAGCAATCCTAACATATTGGTGACATGGCTTCTACTTTTTCCCACTTTTTTAGCAAGTTCTTCTTGAGTCAATCCTAATCTCTCTTGTAATGTTTTATAAGCAAGTGCCTCTTCTATAGCATTTAAATCTTCCCTTTGTAAGTTTTCAAGAAGAGCAATTTCCATCATTTCTTCATCACTAAAATCACGAACAATTGCAGGAATGGTATCTTTCCCAGCCATTTTTGAAGCTCTAAATCTTCTTTCACCAGCAATTATTTCATACCCTTTTATACTTTTTTTTACAATAATTGGTTGAAATACACCATGTTCTACAATCGAATCAGCTAGTTCTCTTAATGCTTCCTCATCAAATGTTTTTCTCGGTTGGTATGGATTGGGACGCAATTCATCAATCGGAATTTCTAAAATTTCATCTTTTGGTGTTGTTTCATAAACCGATTTTTCAAAGGATTCTAAATCTAAGTTTTCCGTATTGAATAATTGCTCTAGTCCTCTACCTAAAGCTCTTTTTTTATTTTCCATTTCTCTCAATCACTTCTTTCGCTAAATTTAAATAAGCAAGTGTTCCTCGACTCGTTGAATCATACGCTATGATTGGTTTCCCATGGCTTGGTGACTCAGATAACTTAACAAGTCTTGGAATAATTGTATCATATACCCTCTCTTTAAAATAACTCTTTATATCTTCAACAACTTCTAATCCCAAATTGGTTCTCGCATCTAACATTGTAAGAAGAACTCCCTCAATATCTAAATTTGGATTTAAGTCTTTTTGCGCTAACATAATCGTACTTAGAAGTTGCATAATTCCTTCCAAAGCAAAGAATTCACATTGTACAGGAATAATAACTGAATCAGCTGCTGTTAATGCATTTTTTGTTAATATTCCTAAAGAAGGAGGGCAATCAATAATAATATAATCGAATTTTTCCCTTGCAGCTTCCATCGGCTCTTTCAATCTTGCTCCTGTTAAAAAGTTTGGATCATGTTTTGCAATTTCCATTAATTCATAATCAATTCCTGCTAGATTGATTGTCGCTGGAATTACGTATAAGTTTTTAAATTTTGTTTTAATAATTGTATCTTGAAGAACTGCATCTCCCCTCATTAAATTGTATACACTTAATTCATAATCCGTTTTTCCTATCCCAACCCCCGTTGTAGAGTTTCCTTGTGGATCTAAATCTACTAATAGGACTTTTTTCTTTAAAGCACCTAAAGAGGCTGCTAAATTTATACAAGAAGTTGTTTTCCCAACTCCGCCTTTTTGATTAACCATTGCTATTACTTTTCCCATAATTCACCATCCAGTATCACTATAACTCTATTTCATTTTATCATAATTTCGCACATAAATCTATCATTTCATAAAAATAAAAAGTTGTTTTTATTTCAACTTTTTATTTTAACCTTTCAATATTTGTAAAAATATAATGACTTCCCTTTTTTGTAAAAGTATATTTATATATAATTTTGCACTCTAAAATAACCAGTTTTCATCAAATTAAAATAACCACTTTTTCACCACTTTAATTTGTACAACCTAGAAGAATTGCTTTAGAGTATAATAAAGAGAGAACAATGTGTTCCCTCTTGTTTTGAAATAGTCTTATTCTAATGATCTGAAGTCATATAGAAAATCACAATTTATTAAGTCGGCTATAGCTTCTTCTACAAAAAATAGCAAGGTGTTGTTATCTAACCTTTTATATTTCTTTTTTGCATTCTAACTGCAATATTTTCTAACATCAATTAATGAATCCTCATAATAGTTATATTAATAATTTTTGATAATCTTTCTCAAAAGTTATTTCATAATTTGATGCCACATATCACTACCCTTACTATTTAATACTAAATATAAACTATTATTTGCATAAAAAAAGTCCTTACTCTTTCGGACTTTAATGTTACAATTATATATTGAAACTACCATCAACTGTGAATTGTAACTGGAACACTTTTATATTCCAAAAGTATATGGAGAATCATTTGTTCCATCTCCTCCTGTTATTTTCAAATCTGGCTTTAATGTTAAAGTTGGTCTTATAGAAGAACATTGATAGGTATCGCATAGTCCAACTCCAATTTCCTGTACTCCGGCTTGCATCCATATACCGCAACCTGAAGAACGGGAAGCAAAAAAATATGTGACATTATTAGTACCATTAATTCTCTTAGCACTAGAAGTTCCTAAAGCCCTATTTAATAATTGCATATCCTTTAAAAAACCGTTATCTTCAGAGTCTGTTGAATCTGCAATTGGTTTTTTTACCTTCGTGCTATCATATCCTGTATGTCGTGCTTCCTTTACATAATCTGCATCGGCATGAAATACTGAAATACGGTTTAGAGTCTGTATATAGTATTTATACCCCAATGTTCCCGCAAAACATATATTTGTGTTTGAAACATATTCTGATACTA
The DNA here is from genome assembly GCA_948629335.1 of uncultured Bacilli bacterium. Taxonomy (GTDB): domain Bacteria; phylum Bacillota_I; class Bacilli_A; order RF39; family UBA660; genus CATOJL01. Next base: position 8,203 of record CAPHZB010000007.1, on the reverse strand, counting down.
CATCTATGGTTCCATCATCGTTTTTTTGTATTACCCTCCACAATTTTAATTCACTTGGGTAGATGTACTGCTTACCAACATATCCTGTATCATCCTGAGTTAATATCACAGATTGCATACTAGGTGTATAACTTATGTAATCTCCTAATTCTACTACTTCGTTAAGAATTTCCTTTGATTCTTCCTCCGATTTGTCCTCTTCTTTCTCAAACATGTTTTTTGGAACGGTGATCACGGGTCGAATTCCATAAATTTGAGACATTCTCATATCATCAAAGGTAAGAAGTCCATAATGAGAAATTGACGCTACATAAGGAGAACCACCTTCGTCACTTACCAAGCTTGTCCAATATCCTAAAACCACTTTAGAAATGTTTGCATTAGAAATTGTGGGATATGCATTATTATCAGCAACATCACAACCATTCTCATCCATATCATATCCCTTAGTACATCCATATAAATAATTATATAACCAAGTATATCTACTTGACCCCGATGTTGTAGCTACTTTTTTTAACCAACCATCTATTTCACTATAACTAGTCCCACTTCCATCCAAATAATACGCACTTATTTCTACTTCTGGATTAGGATTATTAACAGATGTTTTATGTACATATCTCTTACTGGAATTCCATTTTAGCGTATCTTCTCTATTTGCCCCTGTAATTTCTGCTATTTCATCTGCTGTAATCAATCGTGCACTCGTTTTAATTGTTTCTTCCCAAGTATTTATATCTATTTCTAACTGTTCTTTTACTTCTTTCATTTCTCTTCCACTCGTACTATTCCATGCTACATTTCCAGAGGTATTATGATCAAGTATCATTGTATAATTGGTTCCATCATCTTTATATGCATACCATTTCATACAACCTTCTTTAATTAATGTTGGAGTTCCAAATTCATTCACGTTTGCTAAAGCATCTTCTTTCGTACATTTCTTACTTATATCTGTTGGATCTAAATAAACTTCTGCTAGATAGGTTTTATCTTTGGCTATTTCTATTGTTGCTCCACTTTCTACTTTAGGCTCATCTGGTATAACACTACCTGTTCCATCACATTTATCTAAAAACCCTTTTTGTGAAGTACATGTTTTAAATTCTTTCGTTTGCATATTCATTTCATAATGGACATAATAAGCATTAAACCTTAGATTTGCAGTTTCAACAAAACCACTATTTATTTTTATCTCGTTAGTAACTCCATTATAGGGTATATCTCCTTTAATTTCTAAATTTAAAACTACTTCATTATTTTCATCTACAACCGTTTTCCCTTTTACTTTATAGGTTTTTCCATCTGTATTTTCAACATTATTAATCATCAACATATTTTCGATTGTATCTACATAAAAGAGTGCACTTTCCTCAGCTGCTTTTAGTCTTGACTTATTTACTAAACTAAGTATTAATGGTACTGAAATTAGGGCTATAACTGCAAGTATCACAATAACAGCTAATAATTCAATAAGTGTAAACCCTTTTCTTCTCATATCTATATCTACCATCCTATCTTAGTTTCTATTATACCCCCCCCCCCCCTAGAAAAGTCAAGCACATTACATAACAAAAATATATTATAAATCTGCACTTTAATTTATCAAAAAAATGGCATTTTTCATCAAATTAAATTGTAAGGATTTTATTCCAATTCCTCCATATGACAACAGGAACCCGATTATTATTCTTTTAAAGGGTAAGCTAACAATTCTTTAAATTGTTAGCTTTAGAGCATTTACGAATAATAATCGCCTATTGTCAATGGATTTTCTCGGCATAAAAATCTGCTATATTTTAATTTGACGAAATCGATATCAATTTATTTTGACGATCTATAAATATATAATGCATTTTTATATATAAATTAAAAAAATATTTTATATCAAAGAAACTGTCAAAAAACTAATTACTTAGTTTCCCAACAGCCTCTCTATTTTGACTAAATTCACCAAAAAGTATAAAATAAAGTGCAACTTTTAACATCAATCCTCTCCTATTTTCCAAATAATTTGCTGTTTTTTGGATTTTTAATACCATTTCATTCTGCTTATCGATATTTTTGAAAATACATTGGACAGTAATTAATCGCCATCTCATTTACAAATTACATGTAAAATTCGATTCATTTTAGTGACCAAACTTTACCTCTAGTTCCCTCATTTTACACGAAATTGTAAAATTAAATTATATTTTTTTAAACCTATCAATAAATACGTTGATTTTCAATATAATTTCGATACTTCTATATTTTGTATTAAGTACACAAAATTAAGTTTGTCCCTATTATATAATGTCCATGTATAGAAAAAAGAATTAGTCTTGTAATTCTTTGATTAATTCTTCCTTTGTCATTTTAGAATATCCTTTAAGTCCTTTTTCTTTAGCTAATTCTTTTAACTCAGCTAAAGTTAAATCACTTAGACTTGCTTCTTCAAAACCACTAGCATCTACTTCATTATCTTCATCAGGCATACATCCATGTTCTACTAGGTATTCAATTTGTTCTTTTGTAATCGTTTCATGTTCTAATAAAGTATTGGCTATTAATTCTAATAAGTCTTTATTTTCTTTAATAATCTTAGTTGCTCTTTCATAACATTCCTCAATAATCTTTCGCATTTCTTGGTCGATTTCAAAAGCAACTTGACTTGAAAAATTACGACTCTTGTTATAATCTCTTCCTAAAAAAATACTTCCTTCTTGTGTTTCTAATTGAAGTGGACCTAAAGAAGACATACCATATTCAGTAACCATTGATCTAGCAATTTTTGTTGCTTGTTCAAAGTCATTATGCGCTCCTGTTGTTACTTCTTTAAAAATAAGTTCTTCCGCAACACGCCCTCCTAATAATCCACAGATAGTTTCTAATAGCTCTGTTTTAGTAGAAAAATATGTTTCTTCTTTTGGAAGCATCATATTGTATCCACCAGCATTTCCTCTTGGAATAATCGTTATTTTTTGTACTTCGTGTGCATTTTCAAGTTTAATTCCTAAAACAGCATGTCCTGCTTCATGATAAGCAACAACTTTTTTTTCACGTTCTGTATATTTCTTTGATTTTTTTGCTGGTCCCATCATAACACGGTCATGTGCTTCATCAATTTCTGCCATAGAAATGGCGTCTTTATTAAATCGTACAGCAAGTAATGCTGCTTCATTTAATAAGTTCTCTAAATCTGCCCCACTAAAACCAACAGTTCTTGATGCGATATGTTTTAGACTAACAGATTTATCAAAGATTTTATTTTTAGCATGTACATTTAAAATTTCTTCACGTGCTTTGGCATCTGGAAGTCCGACTTGTACTTGGCGATCAAAACGTCCTGGTCTTAAAAGAGCTGGATCTAAAACATCTGGTCTATTTGTTGCAGCCATAATGATAATTCCTTCATTTTCTCCAAAACCATCCATTTCTGTTAATAATTGGTTAAGGGTTTGTTCACGTTCATCATGTCCTCCACCTAAACCAGCACCTCTTTGTCGACCTACTGCATCAATTTCATCAATAAAGATTAGACATGGTGCATTGTGTTTTGCTTGTTTAAACATATCACGAACACGTGATGCACCTACACCAACAAATAATTCAACAAAATCAGAACCACTTATAAAATAAAATGGTACTTGTGCTTCTCCTGCAACAGCTCTTGCAAGTAAAGTTTTTCCTGTTCCTGGAGGCCCTACTAATAAGACACCTTTTGGAATACGTGCTCCTAATTTCTGAAATTTCTTTGGTTCTCTAAGAAAATCAATTAATTCTTTTACTTCTTCTTTTTCTTCCGTTAACCCAGCCACTTTATTAAATGTAACTTTTCTTGCATCCTCATTTAATCTAGCGCGACTTTTTCCAAAATCCATGGATTTATTGGCACTATTCATTTGTCTTGATATTAAAAAGAATGCGACACCGACAATAACAACCATAGGAAGAACATTTACGATAAATTGTAAGAGGGTACTTGAAGAAGGGTCAGCTTTCGTTATAATTGTAAATCCATGTGTTTCTTCTCCATTTAGTATTTTAGTAATGACTTCTTCTGCTAAAGGAACTCTAAAAAAGAAACTTTCTTTTTCTTTATAACTTTTAAGCGTTCCTGTAATCTCATAAACGTTTCCGCTTCTTCGTGGCGTAAGCGTAATTTCCTTTACATTGTCTTTTTCCATTTGACTCATAAATTCATCATAAGTGATAAAGTTTACAGTCTTATTCATTACTGTTACGAAATATAAAATTCCAGCCATAATTAAACCAATTAGGACATAGGACATAACAGTTCTTTTTGTAGCTTTTTTATTCATTTCTTCAACTCCTATCAGTTATACCTCAGTATTATATCACATTTTTTATCTTTTTCAATATCAAATTTTGACTTTTTAAGACCTGGAAGCCATAATATTTCTCCATTACTGTCTACGACGATTGGATAAGTATCTCTTTCTTGTATAGGAACTTTACAGGAAGTAAAAATGTCATTTATTTTTTTTGAACCATTCATATGTTTAACATACATTCTATCCCCCTCTTTTCTTGTCCTTATATATATAGGAAAGGAAATACTCTCTTTTCTTAAACGACAAATAAAGTTCGAATTTATTGCATCATCTTGTATTCTTTCTATGGTATGTCCATTTGGTAAATTTATTTTTTCATTAAATTCAATGCAATACGCCTTTTCTATTTTCTCCTTCATAAAGGAAACCCTATCCCCGTTTTTTATAGCTATAATCTGATTAGGTAAATATAACTTTTTTCCACTATTCATTTGTGTAAGCTTAAATAATAAGGAAACATGTTTATCTGTGATTTTTTCCATTGTATCCTGATACATAGTTTCTAAAATACGTTCTATGATTTTTTTTTGCAGGTAAATATCTAAAGTAGAAAGATATCTCACATGCAATTCTTCTTCTACATATACTTTCTCCATTTCTTTTGCAATCATTCTTGAAAGATAAGCTTCATTCTCACTTATTTCTTTATTCCATTTTATAAATTTTTCATGAACATTTTCATTTTCTTTTTTAAGTAGAGGAAGAATATATTTACGAATTCGATTTCTTGTATGAATATCTAATGTATTCGTCGCATCAAGCACATATTCTATTTTATTTTCTTTATTATATTTTAAGATAGAAGCTTTTGTTTCGTGAATAAGTGGTCTTAATATATTATAATCTTTTCGTTCCTGATAGATTTCAAATCCTTTATATCCTTTTAAAGAGGAACCACGAATCAGTTTTAGCACAACAGTTTCCATTAAATCGTCCCCATGATGAGCGGTAAGCAAAAAGGAGGCACTATACTTTTGAATTAACGCATGGAAGAAATCATATCTTTGATGATGTGCATCATTTTCAAAATTTTTTCCACTATAAGTAGTTAAAGTACGACTTTCAAAAAGGATTTCATGTTGTAAACAATAGTTTTTGACAAATTGTTCTTCGCTATCACTTTCTTCTCTTACTTTATGATTTACATGTGCACAGATAATTTTGATATTTGTCTCTTTTTGATATTGTATAAGTAAATAAAGTAAAGCCATAGAATCCGGTCCACCACTTACTGCTACAACAACAGAGGTACCTTTTTTGATATATTTTTTCAAATAGTTATAAGCCTCTTTCATTTATGCACCTCTTTTCTTTACTGTCTCAACCCATTTATATTCTTTAATGTATTGTTGGATTAAATCAGCACTTAGACAATTATTTACTCTACAAGTTTCTTCATACTCTAAATAATCTGTATCTACCAAAACGAATTCTCCCTCTAGAGGCACTTCATAATTATCACCTAGAAAACCAATTGACTCATTTGTAATATACATATTTCTAAAATATTCATAAAGAATAGGTCGATATTTTCCTATATTGCTAGGTTTAATGTCATCTAAAATGATTTCATCTTCATAAAAAATAGTAAACAGGTTTTGACATTCTGCATAATTATTTTTATCTAAAATAGGTACATAAGGAGCAATTTCAACCATTAAATGAATATCTTTTAAATATCTTCTAAAAATAGGTCGTAGTACATTTTTATGGCTTGGTATCCAATAACGATACCGTTCATCTCCTAATTTCAAATAAAAATCACCTATTCGATATGTATCAGAATACCCACCACAAGTTTTATATTCTATATCATTTATTGTTAAGTTTTGAACGTGTAAAATTTCATCTAAGACCATTTCTAATACTTCCAAATAGGGATTATTTTCTTTATCTTCCATATCCTCATGAGAAAACAGAATTTTTATAATCTCCTTTTTATAAGGTTCTAAATCTACATCATGATTTTTTTGATAAGTATTTAAAAAAGAAATTAACTCTTTTCTCTCCCCACACTTCCAATGAGCTATGACTTCTGTAAGAGAAAAGGGAATATTTTCTATTTCTTTAAGAAATTGCTCTTTAGAATATGGAAACTCACGTGACAGAATATAACTAATATAGCCAATATTTTTATATATGAAGTCACTTGGTAAATCTTTAAGAAAAGATTTATGATGAAACCAATTATAAGTTAAAAACGTTGACAAATTATAATCTGTTAAAAGATATTCACTAGCACTTGGATGTTTTTTTAAAAATTCTACTATAATCCCATGATTCGGTACAAAATAACCAAAACAATACTCCAAAATTTCTTTATTGCTTAATGCATAAGCAATTTCTAATGCTTCTTTTTCAAAAACAAAGATGAATTCTGAAATAAAATTTTCATAATATACTTTAAAGAATTTCCCAAGCACATCATCAAACAGAAGACTATATAATTCTTCTTTTGTAAAATGATTAAGTACAAATTTTTTTGTTCCTGTACTTTTGTATAGTTTTTTAACAAAGTTTTCTATATATTCTTTATTATTCTTATTTTTAACCAAATCCCCATAGCTTATCATATTAACCCCAATGAATCTCCTTCACTCCATTACTTTTTAAAAATGCATTTGTCTTTGAAAAAGGTTTACTACCGAAGAACCCTCTAGAGGCAGATAAAGGAGAGGGATGTACACATTCTAAAATTAAATGTTTTTTATTTTTAATGAGTTCCTTTTTAGAACGAGCATAACTTCCCCATAAAATAAACACCATAGGTTCTTCTCTTTCTCCTAGCTTTTCAATTACATGGTCTGTAAATGTTTCCCAACCCTTTCCCTTATGAGATAATGGTGTGTCTTTTACAACAGTCATAATGGAATTTAAAAGCAATACCCCTTCCTTTGCCCAATCTGTTAAATCTGTTTTTGTTCTTTTAATACCTAAATCACTTTCTAATTCTTTAAATATATTTAATAAACTCGGTGGTGTTCTTACTCCCTCTCTTACGGAAAAGGAAAGTCCATGTGCTTCATGTTCCCCATGATATGGATCTTGTCCTAAAATAACAACCTTGACTTCATCATAATCTGTATATCGTAAAGCATTAAAAATATCTTGATATTCTGGGTAAATAATTTTATGTTTATATTCATCTTTTACAAATATACCTAAATCTTTAAAATATTCTTTTTTAAACTCATCTTGTAATACTTCATCCCATTTTTTATTAATCATACATCTCACCTCAAATATATTTTTATTATAACACATAATATAGAGGAAGAGATAAAAAAGAGGGAATTTATCCCCTACTACAATGAAACACTATTTTTTTCTTTTAAGAAAGAAAGTGATTAAGAAAATAACTCCTATGACACCTATTATTATTCCTAATATAAAACCTAAGTTATCTCTTTTAACCTTTATTTTTAAAACTTCATCCTGTAATGGTACCAATTCAAAAGAAGCAGAGGAAAAAGAAATATCTTCAGCACCAATTTTTACTGTCCCACCCTTTTTTGCTGTAACTTTAAATGTTCCTATTTCAAATGTTCCTGTTTTATTCTCATCGGTGTATAATCCAAAGTTTCCTTCTTCCCCATCCCCTTCCCAAATGGAAGATGTTTTTATTTCATCAATAACTACTTTTTTATCCATAATTAAATGAAATTGTAAACCTGATATTTCTTCATTTGTTGTTCCTGTAATTGTACAAATTGTACTTTCTGATACTTCTAACTCTGTACTTTCACAACTTATATTTACTTTCCCTTCTAATTCCTGTACATCCATTAAATACACTCCTATCTTGTACTAAATATATCACTTTTCTCTCTTTATGACAACTTCTTTCCATAGAAAAAAGACTT